>DAMABW010000204.1:0-8185 GCA_031999925.1 Massilia sp.
GGCTTCGCGCAGCTGATCGAGAATTACCGTAATCCCACTCAAGGCACATAAGCAGGCTGAGCCTGCCTTTCAAGTTCCACACAATCTTACCTTCGTCAGGAGAAAACCATGGGTCAGTACGTCGCGCCAATCCGGGATATGCAGTTCGTTCTGCACGAATTCCTCAACGTCACCGAAGAGTTCAAGAACTTGCCGGCATACCAGGAAATCGACGCCGACATCATCAACCAGGTGCTGGAAGAAGGCGCGAAATTCACGCAGGAAGTGCTGTTCCCGCTGAACCACTCCGGCGACCGCGAAGGCTGCCACTTCGACGCGGAAACCAAGACCGTGACCACCCCGAAGGGTTTCAAGGAAGCCTATAAGCAGTACGTCGAAGGCGGCTGGGCTGCGCTGGCGTGCGATCCGGAATACGGCGGCCAGGGCCTGCCGGTTTCGCTGAACAATTCGTTCTACGAAATGCTGAACTCGGCCAACCAGGCCTGGACCATGTACCCGGGCCTGTCGCACGGCGCCTACGAGTGCCTGAAGGAACACGGCACCGAAGAACAGAAGAAGTTCTACCTGCCGAAGCTGGTGTCCGGCGAGTGGACCGGCACCATGTGCCTGACCGAAGCGCATTGCGGCACCGACCTGGGCCTGCTGCGCTCGAAAGCCGAACCGCAAGGCGACGGCACCTACAAGATTACCGGTTCGAAGATCTTCATCTCGGCCGGCGAGCACGATTGCGCCGAAAACATCGTCCACCTGGTGCTGGCCCGTCTGCCGGACGCACCGGAAGGCTCGAAAGGCATCTCGCTGTTCCTGGTCCCGAAATTCCTGCCGAACACCGATGGTTCGATCGGCGAGCGCAACCCGATCTTCTGCGGCGCCATCGAAGAAAAGATGGGCATCCATGGTAACGCCACCTGCCAGATGAACCTGGACGGCGCCGTCGGCACCCTGATCGGCCAGCCGCACAAAGGCCTGAACGCGATGTTCGTGTTCATGAACGCCGCCCGCCTGGGCGTGGGCATGCAGTCGCTCGGCCTGACCGAAGTGGCTTACCAGAACGCCCTGGTCTACGCAAAAGACCGCATCCAGATGCGCTCGCTGTCGGGCCCGAAGGCACCGGACAAGCCAGCCGACCCGATCATCGTCCACCCGGACGTGCGACGCATGCTGCTGACGGCGAAAGCCTACGCCGAAGGCGCCCGTGCGCTGACCTCGTACATCGCGCTGCAGATCGACCGCGAACTGAACCACCCGGACGAAGAAGTGCGCAAGGAAGCCGCCGGCGAAGTCGCGCTGCTGACCCCGATCGTCAAGGCCTTCATCACCGACAACGGCTGGATCGCCACCTCGGAAGCCATGCAGGTGTACGGCGGCCACGGCTACATCAGCGAGTGGGGCATGGAGCAGTACGTGCGTGACGCGCGCATCAACATGATCTACGAAGGCACCAACACCGTGCAGTCGCTGGACCTGCTGGGCCGCAAGATCCTGATGGACAACGGCGCCAAGCTGCGCGCCTTCGGCGAGAAGATCAAATCCTTTGTCGAAGACAATGGCCTGGACGAATCGATGTCGGAATTCGTGACCCCGCTGGGCGAACTCGGCGAAAAAGTCACCAAGCTGACCATGGAAATCGGCATGAAGGCCTTCACCAACCAGGACGAAGTCGGCGCCGCCGCCGTTCCTTACCTGCGCGTGGTCGGTCACCTGGTGTTCTCCTACTTCTTCGCGCAAATGGCGAAGATCGCCCTGGAGAAGAAAGATTCCGGCGACAAGTTCTACGAATCCAAGCTGCACACGGCGCGCTTCTACTTCGCTCGCCTGTACCCGGAAACCGCGATGCTGATCCGCCAGGCACGCTCGGGCGCAAGCAGTCTGCTGGCGCTCGACGCCGACCTGTTCTAACCGCTTCTAGGGATAAAAACCATGACCAATTTCACCGTCAAGAAAGTCGCCGTCCTGGGCGCGGGCGTGATGGGCGCGCAGATCGCTGCGCACTGCGTCAACGCCAAGGTGCCTGTCGTTCTGTTCGACCTGCCGGCAAAAGAAGGCAACAAGAACGGCATCGTCCTGAAAGCCATCGAAGGCCTGAAGAAGCTGTCGCCTGCTCCGCTGGGCAACAAGGATGACGCTGCCCTGATCGAAGTCGCCAACTACGAAGACAACCTGGATGTCCTGGCTGGCTGCGACCTGATCATCGAAGCGATCGCCGAGCGCATGGACTGGAAGCACGACCTGTACAAGAAGGTCGCCCCGCACATCGCCCCGAACGCGATCTTCGCCTCGAACACCTCGGGCCTGTCGATCAACAAATTGGCCGAAGGCTTCGATGAGGAGCTGAAGGCGCGCTTCTGCGGCGTCCACTTCTTCAACCCGCCGCGCTACATGCACCTGGTCGAGCTGATCCCGACCACGTCGACGAATCCGGTCATCCTCGACCAGCTGGAAACCTTCCTGACCTCGGTGCTGGGCAAGGGCGTCGTGCGTGCGAAAGACACGCCGAACTTCATCGCCAACCGCGTCGGCATCTTCGGCATGCTGGCCACCATCCACGAAGCCGAGAAGTTCGGCCTGTCGGTGGACGTGGTCGACGACCTGACCGGCGCCAAGCTGGGCCGCGCCAAGTCGGGCACCTTCCGTACCGCCGACGTCGTCGGCCTGGACACGATGGGCCACGTGATCAAGACCATGCAGGACACCCTGCAGGACGATCCGTTCTTCAGCCTGTACAAGACGCCTGACGTCCTGGCCAAGCTGATCGAGAAGGGCGCCCTGGGCCAGAAGACCGGTGGCGGCTTCTACAAGAAGGTCGGCAAGGAAATTCAACGCCTCGACTTCGCCACCGGCGAATACGTGGCCGGCGGTGCGAAAGCGGCCGACATCGTCGCGCGCATCCTGAAAGAAAAAGACCCGGTCAAGAAGTTCAAGGCCATGCGCGAATCGACCAACCCGCAGGCGCAATTCCTGTGGGCGATCTTCCGCGACGCCTTCCACTACATCGCGTTCCACCTCGACAGCATCGCCGACAACGCGCGCGACGTCGACTTCGCGATGCGCTGGGGCTTCGGCTGGAGCGTCGGTCCGTTCGAGACCTGGCAAGCCGCCGGCTGGACGCAGATCGCCCAGTGGGTCAAGGAAGACATCGACGCCGGCAAGGCGCTGACGAACGCACCGCTGCCAGCCTGGGTCTTCGAAGGCCAGGTCGCCGAGAAAGGCGTGCACACCGCCGAAGGTTCGTACTCGGCCGCATCGAACAGCTACGTGCCGCGTTCGACCCTGCCGGTCTACGAGCGCCAGGCCTTCCGTGCACCAGTGCTGGGCGCCGGCGCGCAAGACGCCAAGACCGCCGGCACCACCGTGTTCGAGGACGACTCGGTGCGCCTGTGGCATACCGGCGATGATGTCCTGATCATTTCGCTGAAAACCAAGATGCACGTCATCGGTGACGGCGTCATCAAGGGCATCAAGCGTGGCCTGGCGGAAGCCGAAGCCAACTTCAAGGGCCTGGTGATCTGGAACACCGACGCCACCGAAGGCGGCGCCTTCTCGGCCGGCGCCGACCTGCAATCGGCCCTGCCGGCCTTCATGACCGGCGGCGCGAAAGCGATGGAGCCGATCGTCAAGGAACTGCAAGACACCTTCATGCAGATGAAGTACTCGAACGTGCCTGTCGTCGCTGCTGTTGCCGGCCTGGCGCTGGGCGGCGGCTGCGAACTGGCCCTGCACGCGTCGAAGCGCGTGGCCTCGATCGAGTCCTACATCGGCCTGGTCGAAGTCGGCGTCGGCCTGGTGCCGGCCGGCGGCGGCCTGAAGGAAGCGGCAGTGCGCGCCTTTACCGAAGCCAAGGGCAACGACATCCTGCAATTCCTGAAGACCGGTTTCACCAACGCGGCCACCGCGCAGGTGTCGAAGTCGGCACTGGAAGCCAAGGCGATGGGCTACCTGAAGGAAGACGACATCATTGTCTTCAACGCCTACGAGCTGCTGCACGTGGCGAAAGTGCAGGCGCGCGCCATGTTCGACGCCGGCTACCGTGCCCCGGCCAAGCGTCCTGTGACCGTGACCGGCCGCTACGGCTGGGCGACGATCCGCGGCCAGCTGGTCAACATGCGTGACGGCGGCTTCATCTCGGCCTACGACTACCACCTGGGCGACACCATCGCCGAGATCGTGACCGGCGGCGACGTCGACCAGGGCAGCGTGGTGTCCGAGCAGTGGCTGCTCGACATGGAACGCAAGGCCTTCATCGCGCTGCTGAACAACCCGAAGACGCAAGAGCGGATCATGGGCATGATGCAGACCGGCAAGCCAGTGCGTAACTAATCGCTGAATAGACAGGACGACCAACATGAGCAAACAACTTCAAGACGCATATATCGTCGCAGCGACGCGCACCCCGATCGGCAAGGCGCCGCGCGGCATGTTCAAGACGACCCGCCCGGACGACCTGCTGGTGCACGCCATCCGCGGCGCCATGGCCGCCGTGCCGAACCTGGACCCGGCCCTGATCGTCGACGCCATCGTCGGCTGCTCGTTCCCGGAAGCGGAACAGGGCTTCAACATCGCCCGTAATTCGGTGGTGCTGGCCGGCCTGCCGAACACCGTGGGCGGCGTGACCGTCAACCGCTACTGCGCCTCGGGCATCACCGCCCTGGCCATGGCGGCCGACCGCATCCGCGTTGGCGAAGCCGACGTGATGATCGCCGGCGGCGTCGAATCGATGTCGATGGTCCCGATGATGGGTCACCACCCGTCGATCAACATGGAGACCTTCAAGGACGAGAACGTCGGCCTGGCCTACGGCATGGGCCTGACCGCCGAAAAGGTCGCCCAGCAATGGAAAGTCTCGCGCGAAGACCAGGACGCCTTCGGCCTGGAATCGCACCGCCGCGCCATCGCCGCCCAGCAGGCCGGCCTGTTCAAGGACGAGATCACCCCGGTCGAGATCATCACCCGTACGCCGAACCTGGCCACCGGTGAAGTGGCGGTCAAGCGCCGCACCGTCGATGCCGACGAAGGCCCGCGCGCCGACGCCAGCATGGAATCGATGGCCAAGCTGAAGCCGGTCTTCGCTGCAAAAGGCACCGTCACCGCTGCGACTTCGTCGCAGATGTCGGACGGCGCCGGCGCCCTGATCGTCGTCAGCGAAAAGATCCTGAAGGAGCACAACCTGACCCCGCTGGCCAAGTTCTCGTCGTTCGCCGTGCGCGGCGTGCCGCCGGAAATCATGGGCATCGGTCCGAAGGTGGCGATTCCTGCAGCGCTGGCCGCTGCCGGCATCACCCAGGACCAGCTGGACTGGATCGAGCTGAACGAAGCCTTCGCCGCACAGGCGCTGGCCGTGATCCGCGACCTGGGCCTGGACACGTCGAAGGTCAACCCGATGGGCGGCGCGATCGCGTTGGGCCACCCGCTGGGCGCCACCGGTGCGATCCGCGCCGCGACCGTCGTGCACGCACTGCGCCGCAACAACCTGAAGTACGGCATGGTGACGATGTGCGTCGGCGCCGGCATGGGCGCGGCTGGTATCATCGAGCGCGTTTAATCCTGCGTTGAAGCGGCGAGATCGACCTCCGTGTTGATGCCGCTTTCGACTATCACCGCGTGGGCACGGGGCGCCCACCCTACGATTGCGTCGGCCTGGGTGCCAACGGTTTTCGTAGGGTGGGCACCTGTGCCCACGCTGTCTTTCGTGCCCCCAAACACCCCGGAGACTGAAAAATGACGATCCAGACCAACAAACAAAACGGCATCCTCAGCATCGAATTCGACCGCCTCGAGCGCAAGAACGCCATCACCGGCGCCATGTACCAGACCATGGCCGACGCCCTGCTGGACGCCGAACAAGACCCGCAAGTGCGCGTCGTCCTCATCACCGGCAAGCCGGAAATCTTCACCGCCGGGAACGACCTCGACGACTTCCTGAACAACGTCGGCGAGGGCGCCATGACCGAAGACCGCCCGGTGTTCCAGTTCATGCGCGCCCTGGAAGGCTGCACCAAGCCGGTGGTGGCCGCCGTGGCCGGCGCCGCCGTCGGCATCGGCACCACGATGCTGATGCACTGCGACCTGGTCTATTGCGCCGACAACGCCAAGTTCTCGATGCCTTTCACCCAGCTCGGCCTGTGCCCGGAATTCGCCTCGTCGCTGCTGGTCGCGCAAGCCGCCGGCTACACCCGCGCCGCCGAAAAGCTGATGCTGGGCGAAGCCTTCGGCGCCCAGGAAGCCTTCGAGATGGGCATCGTCGCGCGCGTGCTGCCGGCCGCCGAGCTGCTGGCCTTTGCACAAGGCCAGGCCGCCAAGCTGGTGGCCCTGCCTGCCGCCTCGATCCGCGCCACCAAGGCCCTGATGAAACGCCCGCGTGCCGGCATCGTGGCCGAGACCATCGGCGTCGAGAACAAGCAGTTCAGCGCCATGCTGGTCGGCGCCGAAGCGAAGGAAGCGTTCACCGCCTTCTTCCAGAAGCGCAAGCCGGACTTCTCGAAGTTCGATTGATGTAACACGCCGCGCAGCCCGTGCTGAGGCTGCGCGGCGCCGGGTGCCTGGCAATCGCTGCCGGGCGCCCCGACGCACCTCCTGCCGCGCTGCGACCTCAGTTGGCGCCGAGGCTGATTCTCCCGTCGATCACCGCGCCGCCCACGGCGCCTGTCGTTGCCTGCCGCGCAGCGGCGCTTCTGCCGGCATCACCGTTATCGTAGTCGACAAGCTCCGCACCCGTGCCCGGCTCGCTGTGCACGATCCGCACGTGGATCTGGTCCTGGCCGCCGGCCTTTGCGCTGCGCGTGACGGTCAGGACAAAGCGGTAATCGCCGCTGCCGTTGACCGTTGCACGCCCGCTGTACCGGATGCGCTTGCCGTCGACCGTCACCGCATCGACCCCGCTGCTGCGCAGTGCCATGCTGCCGACGTTCACCTGCACCTGGGCATTGGTCGGGCCCGCCCCCACGGACAGGAAGGCAAAGCTGCCGACCGATGCGCGGCGTGTGCCGGAGCCCGTGTTGAAGGCGGCGGCGGCAAACGTGCCTTCGCCGCTGATGGCCGCCTGCGCCGCGCAGATGACGACCTTGCGCTCCACCGTGCTGCGCTTGCCGCTGCTGTCGGTAATGGTCAGCCGCACGGTGTAGATGCCGCTCTTGCGGTAAGCATGCTGGCCGCTGACGCTGCCCGTGCCGTTCTTGCCGCTCACGGTGCCGGCGGTGCTGCTGCCATCGCCCCATGACCAGACGGCCGTGTGCGTGTCACCCGTATCGACGTCGGTGAAGCCGGCCGAGAACGACAGCAGGGCATTCACGCGCGCCGGCCCGGTGACGGTGACCGCCCCCGCGACCGGCGGCTGGTGGTGAACGTCGCGCGGCACCAGCAGCACCAGGGTGCCGGTGTTGGTGCCGGCGACGATCGTGCCATTGTCGTTGATGCCCTGGCCAAAGAACTGCGTCATGCCAGGCGGTGCGCCGACGACGCGCGAGCTGAGGTCGACGAAGCCGCTGGCGCGCGTCCAGATGTAGCCCGTGGTATTCAGGAAGCCCAGTACTTGCCCGCGGTTGTTGAGGGCAGTCGCTTCGGACCTGTCCACTCCGGGTGTGCCGACCACGAGAAGGCCGTGTTCGCGGCTCCAGATGAAACCGTTGTTGTCGGCCGGGGTGACCCGCACGCCGCCGATCACCAGTCCTTTTTCGTTGATGCGGCGAGCCCAGGAAAAGAAGGCTGGCTCGGTGCCCAGTCCCTGCAGGCCGCCTTGCGGCGTCCAGATGAAGGCCTGGTCGCTGAGACGGGTGTCGAAGGCCGCGCTGCCGACGATCTGGCCGGCGTTGTTGATGTCTTCCGCCAGCGAGGCGATGCTGGGGAACCCGTTCAGCGCGATCGGGCCGCCGCCGCCCGCCGGCCATTTGGTCACTTGCGTCAGCCTGGGGCCGCTGGCTTCGTCCGACCAGCCGACGGCCGTGCCCGCATCGTTGATTCCGAAGGCAACCGAGCTCGCTGTGGGGCCGAGCGCGCCGAGATCGACCATGCCGGTGTGCGGACTCCAGCGGAAAGCCCGCTCCGGCAAGGTACCGCCAAAGCGGGCCACGCCGACCACCTGCCCTTTGTTGTTGATGTCGGTGGCGATCGAGTTGCCCACGCCGGGTGCGTTCAGGTCGACCAGCCCGGTTTGCCGGCTCCAGCGGAACGCGTGGAAGGGCATGCCGGCCCC
>DAMABW010000205.1:0-8173 GCA_031999925.1 Massilia sp.
GACCATTTGTTTGTAAGGCGCTGGCGCGCGGGCGGCTTCCGGCAGGCCATCGTCACCGATGCCGGCGTGCGCCTGAGCTACCTGCAACTGGCCGACGCCGTCGAAGCCGAAGCGGCGCGTCTGCCCCTGCCACGCAGCCTGGTCATCCTCGAGATCGCCAACACCATCGAGTGCGTCGTCGCCTATCTCGCCTGCCTGCATGCGGGTTACCCGGTGGTGCTGGCCGAACCGGGGTCGACCGCGGCCGACCCGCGCACCAGCCTCGCCTATGGCGCGGCACTGGTGTACCGCGAAGGCGCGCACGGCTGGGCCTTCGAAGCGTTGCCGGACGCGCGTGCCCCGGCCCTCCACCCCGAACTGTGCATCCTGTTGTCGACCTCGGGCACCACCGGCAGCCCGAAACTGGTGCGCCTGTCGCGCGCCAACATCGCGTCGAACGCCGCCGCCATCGCCGACTACCTCGGCATCGGCGCGGACGACCGCGCCATTACCAGCCTGCCGCTGTACTATTCCTACGGCATGTCGGTGCTGAATTCGCACCTGCACGCCGGCGCCACCGTGCTGCTCACCGCGCGCTCGGCCGCCGATCCGCAGTTCTGGACCTTCTTCGAGGAGGAGTCGGCCACCAGCCTGTCGGGCGTGCCCTTCACCTTCGACCTGCTGGAACGGATCGGCTTTCGCGGCCGGCATTATCCGTCGCTGCGTTACCTGGCCCAGGCCGGCGGGCGCCTGCCGGCCGAACGCGTGCGTTTGTACGCGCAATGGGCGGCGGCCGCGCGCAAGCAGGTGTTCGTCATGTACGGCCAGACCGAGGCCGCCCCGCGCATGGCCTATGTGCCGCCGGACCAGTTGCTCGACAACGCCGATGCGATCGGCATCCCGATCCCCGGCGGCAGTTTCGACCTGATCGGCGAGGACGGCGCACCGGTACTGGCCGCCGACACCCCGGGCGAACTGGTCTACCGCGGACCGAACGTGATGATGGGCTATGCCGAATCGGCGGACGACCTGGCGCTGGGCTGCGGCCCCGACCTGCTGCGCACCGGCGACCTGGCCCTGCGCAAGCAAAACGGCTGCTATGCGATTGTCGGGCGCAAGAGCCGTTTCTCGAAGATCGTCGGCCTGCGCATCAGCCTCGACGAAATCGAACGCTGGATCCATGCGCGCGGCCTGCAGGGCATCGTCAGCGGCGACGACGCCCTGGTCGTGGCGGCGCTCACCGGCGACGCCGACCCCGCCCGCCTCAAGCAGGAACTCGCGCAGCGCTTCGGCCTGCCCCTGTCGGCGCTGGCCGTGCTGCACCTGGACGCGCTGCCGGTCCTGCCCTCGAACAAGTTCGACTACCGCAGCGTGCTGCGCCTGGGCCACGAAGCCGCGGCGCAGGCACAGGCGCAGCCCGGACCGCAACGGCTGCTCGATGCCTACCGCGCGATCCTCGGCAACCCCGACGTCCGCCCGCAGGACAGTTTCCTCGACCTGGGCGGCGACTCGATCAACCTGGTCGAGCTGAGCCTGGCCCTGGAACACTACCTGGGCACGGTGCCGGACAACTGGGAGGCGCAATCGATCGCCGCGCTCGAGGCGCTGAAGGACAAGCCCGCGGCGTCGCCGGCGGCCAACGACGCCAGCTGGCGATCGAGCGGCCTGCTGCGCGCCGGCCTGGTCGCCCTGGCCCTGCTGGTGGGCAGCGAAGTGCTGCTGCAGGTGCGTGCCTACGTCAAGACCGGACGCAGCGCGCTCGACCTGGCAACCGGGCAAAGCCGGGTGGCGATGAACGAGCAGTACGGCGTCAAGACTTACCGCCCCAACCTGCGCGACGTCTCGCAGGCCGAGGGGCGCGAATTCAGCACCAATTCGCTGGGCTTCCGCAGCGCCGAGATCCCCCTGGCACCGGCGCCCGGCGAATTCCGGCTGGTGGTGGTCGGCGCCTCGACCGTCGCCGGCGCGTACGCCAAGACCAACAGCACCACCTTCCCGGCCCTGCTCGAGCGCCAGCTGCGCGAGGCCATGCCGGGGCGTACCGTGAACGTCATCAATGCCGGCGTCGAAGGCTATACGCTGCGCGAAATCGAAATCCTGGTCGAACGCGGCGTGATTCCGCTGCGCCCGACGGCGGTGCTGGTGTACGCCGGCTTCAACGACATGGCCTATATCTGCCGCAACAGCGCCGGGGTGTCGTCGAAGCTGCAGCCGCTGCCGGCGCCGTCGATGCCGGGCTGGACCCTGAGCGGGACCATGATTGCCAAGAACACCGTGGCCTTGCGCGACGCCCCGGTGCGCGCCGGCATCGTCGACCCGGCCGGCCGCATTCCCGACTCCTACCGCCAGGGGCTGGACAGCATCGTCACCAAGCTCGAAGGCGCCGGCATCGCGCCGGTGCTGCTGACCGTGGCGCGCGGCTTCCGGCCTGAAGACGGCGCCGCCGGCCGCAAGCTGGCCACCAGCGCCCTGTACTACAACCATTGCCTCGATTACGACGGACTCAACAAAGCCGGCAACCTGTTCAACGGCGTGATCGCCGAGGTGGCGCGCAGCCGCAAGGTGCCGCTGGTCGACCTCGGCCAGGCCATGCCGGGCGGCCCCACCTACTTCGTCGACGCCGCCCACTTCACCTTCGCCGGCGAGGAAGCGGCATCCAGGCTGATCTACCAGGCACTGGTCGACAAGACGCAACTGGTCCGGCCCGCCGGCGTGGTTGCACATAACTCGGCACAACACTGAACCCGGCACGGAACTTCACGCATGGACATTACCGGCTTCGGCTACTTGGTCTTCCTCACGGCGGTGCTCGCCGTCCACCGCCTGTTGCAAGGCCGGCACGGCGCGCAAAAACTGCTGCTCACGGCGGCCAGTTACTACTTCTACGCGACCATCGACTGGCGCTTCTGCGGCTTGCTGCTGGCCCTGACGGCCATCAATTACGTGGCCGGCAACGCGGTATTCCAGAACAAGGACCCGGGCGCCCAGAAACGCGCGATCACCGGCGCCGTCGTCCTCAGCCTGAGCCTGCTGGGCTATTTCAAGTACCTGAACTTCTTCGGGACCATGGTCAACTCGCTGTCGGACTGGCTCGGCGTGGGCAGCCTGGTGCCTTTCGTGCAGATCCTGCTGCCGGTCGGCATTTCCTTCCTGACCTTTCAGGCGATCACCTATCCGGTGGCGCTGTATGCCGGCCGCATCGCGCGGCCCAGCAGCCTGCTCGACTTCTCCCTGTTCATGGCCTTCTTCCCGCGCTTGCTATCCGGTCCCATCGTGACGGCGGAATACTTCCTGCCACAGCTGACGACGCCGCGCGTGGCAACACAAGCCCAGCAGTTCGAGGGCCTGGCCCTGATCATGCGAGGCATCGTCAAGAAAGTACTGATCGCCGACACCCTGGGCGCCTGCCTGGTCGACCCGGCCTTTGCGCGGCCGGGCGACTTTTCCACCGGCTTCCTGTGGCTGGCCCTGTTCGGCTACAGCTTCCAGGTCTACCTCGACCTGAGCGGCTACACCGACATGGCGCGCGGCGCCGCCGCCCTGTTCGGCTACCGCCTGCCGGTCAATTTCAACCGGCCGTATCTGGCCACCAGCATTGCGAATTTCTGGCAGCGCTGGCACATCACCATGTCTTCGTTCTTCCGCAATTACCTGTACGAGCCGCTGTCGAAGTGGCACGTGGTGCCGACCTATGTGAACCTGCTGATCGTGTTCGTGGCCATCGGCCTGTGGCATGGGGCCGGCTGGAAATTCGTGGTGTACGGCCTGCTGCACGGCACGATGGTGGCGCTGGGCCACCACCGCGAAGCGGCGCGCGCCCGGCGCGGCGCCCCCCTGGTCTACCGCGGCCGGCGCCTGGCGCTGCAGGTCGCCTTCATCTTCGTGGTGGTGGTGTTGACGCGCCTGCTGTTCCGCAGCACCGACCTCGATGCGGCCGGCGACTACATGCTGCGCCTGGTGCAACCGGCCGCGGGCCAGTTCCCGCTGTCGATGGCCGGCCTGCTGGCCCTCGCCGCCGCCGCCGGCCTGCACTTCACGCCGGTGCACTGGCGCGACCGCTTCATGGCCTACGTGGCGGCGCAGCCGGCCTGGCTGTTCGGCGTCGGGCTGGTCGTGACCCTGTACATGGTGGCCGCCATGACGCGCGGCCAGGGCGGTTTCATCTATTTCCAGTTCTGACGCGTTTTAGTAGATCAGCTTGGCAGCAACGCCGGTCAGCGTCAGCGCCAGCAGCGCGCGCAGGAAGCGCTCCGGCACCTTGCGCGCCAGCATCGAGCCGAGGGTAATGCCGGGCAGCGAACCGATCAGCAGGGTCAGCAGCAGCATCCAGTCGATCGACCCCAGCCACCAGTGGCCGAAGGCGGCGATGGCGGTCAGCGGCACGGCATAGGCGATGTCGGTGCCGGCCACTTCGGCCGGGGTCAGCTTCGGATACAGCAGCACCAGCAGGGTCGCGCCGATGGCGCCGGCGCCGATCGACGACACGGTGACCAGCACGCCGAGGATGGCGCCGCAGACGATGGTGGCCGTACTCAGTGCCCGGCCCTGCAGTTGGCGCTCGGGACGGGCGGCCATCCAGGCGATCATGCGGCGCCGGAACAGCAGCGCGATCACCGTCAGCATCACCGAGCCGGCGATGGAGTACCGGATGACCTGGCCGATGTGGGCGTCGAGGGCGCCGAAGTGGCGCAGCGCGAGCGTGGCGGCCAGGGCTGCGGGCAAGGCGCCGATGCACAGGCGGCGCACGATGGCCCAATTGACGGTGCCGTTGAAACGGTGGGTGATGGTGCCGGCGCTTTTCGTGATCGAGGCAAAGGCCAGGTCGGTGCCGACCGCGACGGTGGGCGAGACGCCGAACAGCAGCGTGAGCAGCGGCGTCATCAGCGACCCGCCGCCAACGCCGGTCATACCGACCAGCAAGCCGACCGCGAAACCGGCGGTGATGTAGGTAATTAACATGGAAGTCCCTCGGATGAGCCCAAGAGTAAGCCGGGTCAGCCGTGGGACAAACGACAGCTTCCTTATTTGCTTATGCGGAGGCTGCGTTTAGGATGTGAGGCGGGAACAGTCGCTATGCGGTTTTCGTAGGGTGGGCTCTTGAGCCCACGCGGTCTTATCGAACGATACGATGCGACGTAACCGGGACGCCAACGTACGTGAACCTACCGGGAAGGGTTTCGACAAGTTGCCGTGGTACCGCGTGGGCACGAGTGCCTTCCGCGGCCCGGCCCACCCTACGGATTCGATTGCTCGAAAGGTACGAACGCCGATTACTTGTTCGGCTGAGGCGTCAGGCGCAGGTAAGGCTTCGGCGAGGTAAAGCCCTTCGGATACTTTTCAGCCAGCACGGCCGGGTCTTGCACGGTCAGCGGAATGATCACATCGTCGCCATCCTTCCAGTTGCCCGGCGTGGCGACCGTGTAGCCGTCGGTCAGTTGCAGGGCGTCGATCACGCGCAGGACTTCGTCGAAGTTGCGGCCGGTGCTCATCGGGTAGGTGATGGTCAGGCGCACTTTCTTGTTTGGGTCGATGACGAACAGCGAGCGCACGGTGGCGGTGGCCGATTGTTCCGGGTGGATCATGTCGTACAGCGCGGAGACCGATTTGTCGGCATCGGCGATGATCGGGAAGCCAACCACGGTCTGCTGGGTTTCTTCGATGTCCTTGATCCAGCTCTTGTGCTGCTCGGCGGCGTCGACCGACAGGGCGATCGCTTTCACGTTGCGCTTGTCGAATTCCGGTTTCAGCTTGGCGGTCAGGCCCAGTTCGGTGGTGCAGACCGGCGTGAAGTCGGCCGGGTGCGAAAACAGGACCACCCAGGAATCGCCCGCCCACTCGTGGAAGCGGAGTCGGCCGATGCTGGAATCTTGCTCAAAGTCAGGTGCGGTGTCGCCAAGGCGTAAGCTCATGTTCATCTCCGTAATCAGGACAGGCCCAGACGGGCGTCACCATGACGCCGCCGGAAGCCATCGCATCTATTGTGGAGCATTTTATATAAGCTTGTCGAGTTATCACCCAAACCGGTTATAAAGAACTGTGCCCCAGGTCATTGCCGCCAGCAAAACCGTGAGGCCGACAGCGGCGCTGCCGAAATCCTTGGCGTTCTTCGACAACGGATGGCGCTCCAGCGAAATACGGTCGACTACGGCTTCGAAAGCCGAGTTGATGAGTTCGACGATCAGCACCAGCAGCAACACGCCGATCAGCACCAGTTTCTGGAAGCCGGACACCGGCAGCACGAAGGCGAAGATCACGCCCAGGATAAACACCAGTACTTCCTGGCGGAAGGCGTGCTCGATGCGCCAGGCCGTCATGAGGCCCTGGATCGAATAGTTGGAGGCGTTGACGATGCGCCTGAAGCCGCTTTTGCTCTTGAATTCGCTGACTGGCTCTTCCATTTTATTTCCGGCTAAACATGCAGAACTGTCATTATGCATTAGACGCTGGACACTAGCGAATCCATCGCTGTTTTTCGCATTATGGTATAAAGTGGAACGATACTGCACTGCACCAACCACATCATGAAAATCGACACCCTTGAACCAGCCAAGACCTCGATCCAGGTGATTGAACGCATGGTCGCGCTGCTCGACGCCCTGGCCACCTATCCCGACCCGGTCAGCCTGAAGGAACTCTCGAAGGTCTCGGGCCTGCATCCTTCCACTGCGCACCGCATCCTGAACGACATGGTGGTCACGCGCTTCGTCGACCGCGTCGAACCCGGCACCTACCGCCTCGGCATGCGCCTGCTGGAACTGGGGAATGTGGTGAAGAGCCGGCTGTCGGTGCGCGAAGCGGCGCTCGACTTCATGCGCGCCCTGCACAAGAAGACCCAGCAGACCGTGAACCTGTCGGTACGCCAGGGCGACGAAATCGTCTACATCGACCGCGCCTTCTCCGAGCGCTCGGGCATGCAGGTGGTGCGCGCGATCGGCGGACGCGGTCCGCTGCACCTGACCTCCACCGGCAAGCTCTTCCTGTCGGTCGACGAAGCCAAGGCGATCCGCGCCTACGCTACCCGCACCGGGCTGGCTGGCCACAACAAGAATTCGATCACCGATCTCTCCAAGCTCGAACGCGAGTTGGGACTGGTGCGCGCGCGCGGCTATGCGCGCGACAACGAGGAACTGGAACTGGGGGTGCGCTGCATGGCCGCCGGCATCTACGACGATGGCGGCAAGCTGGTGGCGGGCTTGTCGATCTCGGCGCCGGCCGACCGGCTACAGGAAGACTGGCTCGACGACCTGGTGCAGACCGCCGGGCAGATCTCGGCGACGCTCGGTTTCCGCCCGGCCTCAGCAGCCTGAGGATTCGAAAAAGCCCGCTTTATCGAATCCTCGTGAATCAGCGCTTCTGTAGCACAGTCGCTGCGGTCACGGTCGAAAACGACGTATTCACGGCATTATTCGCCGCCGGCGCGGCGGCGTGCACCGGCGGGACGATGCTTTCCTGCGTCAGCGCCTCCAGCTAGCGGCGCATGCGGCCGGCGTCGGCGGTACGCGACATCTTCCCTTTCGAATCCAGGAACACCATGATCACGTTGCGGCCCTGGATCATGGCCTGCATCACCAGGCAGCGCCCCGCCTCGTTGATGAAGCCGGCCTTTTGCAGGCCGATGTTCCAGTCCGGCAGCGCCACCAGGTAGTTCGTGTTCGCATAGCGCATCGGGCGCCCGCTCGCTTCCACCACCCAGTTCGGATCGGTCGAATACTGGCGCAGCAGCGGCTTCTGGTGCGCAAACGCGACCAGCTTGGCCAGGTCGCGCGCACTCGACACGTTCTGGCTCGACAGGCCGCTGGAATCGACGTAGCGGGTGTCGTTCATGCCCAGCTCTTTCGCCTTGGCATTCATGGCCGCGACAAAGGCCTCGATACCGCCCGGATAGTTGCGTCCCAGCGCGGCCGCGGCGCGGTTCTCGGAACTCATCAGGGCAATGTGCAGCAGGTTGTTGCGGGTCATGCGCGCACCGACGGGCAGGCGCGAACTGCTGTACTTCAGGCGGTCGACGTCGGCATTGGTGATGGTAAGCGTTTCGTTCAGGTCCTGGCCGGCTTCGACCACGACCAGGCCGGTCATCAGCTTGGTGATCGAGGCGATCGGCAGTGCCACGTTGGCGTTCTTTTCGAACAGGACTTCCGAGCTGTTCTGGTCGAGCACGAAGGCGACGTTCGAGCGCAGCGACAGCGGGTCGTCG
>DAMABW010000206.1:0-8167 GCA_031999925.1 Massilia sp.
CTGGGTGCCGCTCGCCACCTGCGGCACGCCGATGATGCCGAGCGCGCCGTTCTGCGCGGCCGGGTCGAACGGGTAGCCGATGATGGCGGCGCGGTCGTCCTGGCGGAAGTCGAGCGTGTAGCCGTTCACGTTCAGGGCGTCGAGAGTGACCGTGGTCTGGACAGGATTGCGGAACTTCGAGTTGGCGCGGCCGATCTTCGCGCTCATGCTGAGCGTGTCCGTGAACTTGTGTTCCAGGGCCAGGGTCGGCTGGGTGAAGGTGGTGGTCAGCTCGTCGTAACGCGACTCCGAACGGATGTCGACGCCGTTGTACTTGCCGTAGAGGAGGGCACCGTTCGGCGCGTACTGGGCCTCGACCACGCTGATCTGCGGCTTGCCGCCCTGGCTGGCGCTACGGCTGAACGAGATCGCTTCCAGGAAGTCTTCCTGGCGCGTGGCGTCGAGCTTCGAGTACAGCATGTCGAAGGTCAGCAGGGTGCCCTTTTGCGGACGCCATTGCATCGATGCGGTCAGGCCCAGGCGGTCCTGGTCGTGGGTCAGGCGGCCATAGCGCGGCAGGCGCGGGTGGAAGTTGTTCGGGTCGCTGGCGGCATTGTAGGCGGCGATGTTTTCCGGCGTGTTCGGCAGGCGCGCCACACCCTGGGCGGCCGGGCCGCAGGTGGTGGCGGTGGAGTTCGACGGGTTCGCGGTCACGCCTTGCGGGGCGCACCAACCGCCCGACGAAGGGCCGTTATCCCAGCGCACGGTGCTGAAACCGTCTTCCAGCACGCGGCGCTTGGAGAAGGCGCCGGAGACCAGGACGCCGAATTTGCGGTCGAAGAAGGTGTCCGACACCATGAAGGCGACGCGCGGATCGACCTTTTCCGAGCCATCGTTGTACTTGCCCTTGGCCGCGACCGTGGCGTTGAAGCCGCGCAGGTCGAACGGGCGCAGGGTTTGCAGGTCGACGGTGGCGCCGAGCGAGCCTTCGTCGACGTCGGCCGAGGAGCTCTTGCGCACGGTGAGCGACGAGAACAGTTCGGAAGCAAACACGTTGAAGTCGAAGCCGCGCCCGCGATTGGTCCCGCCGGAACTATCGGTGCCGCCGGTGGTGGCCAGGCCTTCGATACCATTGATGCGCACGCGGGTAAAGTCCTGGCCCAGGCCGCGCACCGTGATGTTGCGGCCTTCGCCGGCGTCGCGGTCGATCACCACGCCCGGCACGCGCTGCAGCGATTCGGCCAGGTTCGTGTCGGGGAACTTGCCCATGTCCTCGGACTTGATGACATCGACAATGCCGTTGTCCTGGCGCTTGGCATTCAGCGCGCTCTCCAACGAGGCGCGCAGACCGGTCACCTGGACGGTCTGCATCTGCTGGGGCGCTTCGGCCTGTGCCGTGGCCGGCGCCGTGGTTTGCGCGGCGGCTTGTGTGGCGGCTTGTGCGAACGCAGGGCCGATCGACAGGGCGGAAATGGAAGCCGTGCCGAGCAGGCACAGGGTGAGTTTGCGTAAGGCTGCACTATGCTGGTTATTGGTCATGCTGTCTCCATACGTTTTTATTGAGGCAGGTGCCAGTCTGCGCGCCCACCGCTACGGCAATATTAGATTTGGTCAGGCCGGTTTTGGAATTCTAAGGCAATATTTGCTATTTTGGTCAGTCCAATACAAATAAATACAGTAATTGGTCTGGCCTGTGGGGTAAGCGAGGTTTTTGTAGTGCGGGTGAAGCGCGCGGGTGCTGCGATCGGCTGGCTGGATAGGGCTATCCAGCCAGCAGTCGATGCGTTGCTGGTGAAGCGGGTACTACCGGAATTGCTGGTGCTAGCTGTTGGTCTTACTGCTTGCGGCCGAGGGTGACCCGCACCGGATTGCCGTCGCGCGCTGCCGTGTCCTGCGCCAGGCGCAACCACTGTTCGAGCGAGGTAATCTCGCCGGCGCGGCGCCAGGCGCCGCCCGCGTAATAACGCAGCGGCTTGCCGGAACTCGCTTTGGCCAGGACCAGATCGTTCAGCGCATCCTGGGCAAAGCCTTCCGCTCCGGGCATCACCACCGCCGTGCCGAAGGCATCGTTGCTGGCCTGCTCGACCCACTGCAGCAGCACCGCGCCTTCGCGCCGGGTGGCGATCTGCGGGTTCTGGCCCTTGTCGCTCGGGGTGCGGTTCAGCCCCGCCGCCACCGTAATCGGCTCGTTGCCCGCATAGGTAAACGTGCTGTCGATGCGGTCGAGGTAATGACCGGCATCCACCGTGAAGCGTTTCACTTCGCTTACCTGCCGACCGCCCGCATCCCAGTTCGCGTAATGCAGCTCGAAGACCGCGCGCACCGGGCCGTTCGCCAGCACCTTCCACGAGGCGTAGTTCACGCCGGTGTAGAGCTGCTTGCCGTCCCAGACGCCGGTGCCGCCGGCGCCGCGCGACTTGCCGACGTTGTACATGTCCATGCCTTCGCCTTCGTCATGGTGGTAGTGGTCGTGGCCCTTGTTGTACCAGCGATCGACGATGGGGTAGTCGACGCGCTTGAACCACAGGTCCAGGCCACTCGTGACCAGCACTTCCTTGGTCACGCCGGGCTGGGCAGGGGCCGCCAGCGCCGGGCCGTAGGTGCGGTGGGCGATCTTGTCGTTTTCCCAGGCGAAGTCGTCGAGGCGTTCCGGCACGTAGCGCGCAAAGGCCTTCACCGGGAACACCGGCGCCAGGGTCTCGGTCTTCTCCACCGTGAAGGCGGCGCGCTTCTCGCCGGGCGCGAAGCTGTGCTGGAACAGCAGCTCGCCATAGGCGATGCCGACGTTCTTCGGGTCCTTGGCCAGCGGCGCCACGTTCGTCACCTGGTGCGGCAGTACGCGGCCCTGCGCATCCTTGACCGCGATCTTCTGGATCAGGGCGCCGGGCAGTACGGCATTCACTTCGCTCCACGGTATCGAGATGGTCTCGGAAGGGCGGGCAATCGCCAGGTCGTGTTCGACGGTGACGGCCAGGCGCTCGGCGGCGTAAGCGACCGGGGGCACGAAGCAAGCAGCCATTCCGGCGGCGAGAATCAATCGTTTCATGCTTGCCTCCTCAGTGATGTTCGCGATAGTCGGTTTGCCCGCCCTTGGGCAGGTAGTGGTAAGTACGCACCTTGTGCTGCACCTCGAAGGCGGGATTCGTGACCAGCTTGATGATCTCGGCGCCGGCCAGCAGCGCCGGGCCATAGCCGTGCAGGGCATCGGCGCTGGTCGGGCGGTGGTAGTAATAGACCATGTCGCTGGCCAGTGTGGTGCCGACGCAGGTGCCTTCCACCTGGCCCTGGGCCGTGATGCGCGTCGACAGCCCGGCCCATCCGGCCTGGGCGATCGAGCCGTAGGTGGTGGCCGGAATCCAGCCCTGGTTCACCGCGTGCGCGATCACATAGGTGAAGATGGCGCTGGCCGAGGTCTCGAGGTAGGAGTCGTTACGGTCGATCATCTGGTGCCACAGGCCGCTGCCCGACTGGAGTTCGGCGATGCCCTTGATCGATGCGCGCAGCTGGGCCAGCACTTTCGGGTAGCCCGGGTGGTCCTTCGGCAGCACGTCGAGCAGATCGGACATGGCCAGCACCGCCCATCCGTTGGCGCGCGCCCAGTAGAAGCGCGGCGCATCCGGGTGGTTCGCGTGCCAGCCGTGCGTGTACAGGCCGAGCTGCGGGTTGAACATGCGGCTCGACATGCCGATCACATTGTTGACCGCGTCGTCGAAGTGCTTGCGGTTACCCGTCAGGCGGCCCATCTCGGCCAGCGCCGGGATACTCATGTACATGTCGTCGGCCCACAGCGACACTTCCTGCGGCCGTTTGCGCGCCATGGTGCCGTCTTCCAGCCGGAACTGCTTGTTCGCCACCCAGTCGCTGCAGGTATCGATCATCGGTTTCAGGTCCGGCCCGACTTTCGCCAGGCGCGCGCGGATCAGGGCGGCGCACATCGAACCGGCATCGTCGAGCGAGCGCGGGTCGAGGAAGCGCGAGAAGCTGTTGCCGCGCTCGAGGTGGAAGGCCTGTTCCTGGGCGCGGAAGTAGGGGAGGGTCTGGGCGAAGAACTGGAAGTGGCGCCGGCTCATCGCCGTGAAACCGGCGTCGCCGGTGGCCTCGGCCGCCTTCAGGAGGCCGGAATGGACCACACCCATTTCATAGACCTGGATGCCGTAGTCGCCGGCGGCGGGCTGGAAGATGGCGTCGCGGTCCGGTTTCGACATATCGGTGATCGGCGCGCCGCTGCGCTTGTTGACGATGCGGGTCGGCGTGGCGCCGTCCATGAAGCCGCGGGTCGCCTGCAGCTGGGCGGTGACCTCGGCAACCACCGGTTTCTTGTACGGCACCGGATACGTGCCTTCGCCCGGATCCTTCAGGTTCTTGTTGTCGGGATTGCGGAAAGGGCCGTCGGCCAGCGCGGGGGCGCAGGCGAGTGCGCAGCCGAGAAACGCGGCAGCGGATGCGGCCAGCAGGGTCTTCTTCATGTGTCTCCAGTCCTCTATTCTGTGGAACTGCTTATTTGGTCAGGCCATTCTAATTTGGTCAGGCCAAAATCGCAAGGTGGACTAGCCACCTTTCGAATTTGTATGGCATACTGAAAAAGAACCGACCAACAAGGCATCACACAAGGTAATGCATATGCACACCCACGTTCCGCGTACCATCCGCATGCAGGCCAGCGACAACGTCGCCATCGTCGTCAACGACGGCGGTCTGCCGGCGGGCACCGTTTTTTCGGACGGGCTGACCCTTGTCGAAGGCGTCCCGCAGGGTCACAAGGTGGCGCTGCAAGACCTGGCGGACGGCGAGGCCGTGGTCCGCTATGGCGTGACCATCGGTTATGCGAATGGCCCAATCGCACGCGGCAGCTGGGTGTCGGAACGCGTGCTGACCATGCCGGCCGCCCGTTCGCTCGACGACCTGCCGATCGGCACCCGCGCCGTGTTCACCAACGAGCCTTTGGAGGGCTATACCTTCCAGGGCTACCGCAACAAGGACGGCTCGGTCGGCACTCGCAACATCATGGCGATCACCAGCACCGTGCAGTGCGTATCCGGCGTGATCGACTACGCCGTCAAGCGCATCAAGGACGAACTGCTGCCGCGCTACCCGAACGTGGAAGACGTGGTCGCGCTCGAACACGTGTACGGCTGCGGCGTGGCGATCGACGCGCCCGGCGCCGAGATTCCGATCAAGACCATCCGCAATTTGTCGCGCAACCCGAACTTCGGCGACAGCGTGATGGTCGTCAGCCTCGGCTGCGAAAAGCTGCCGCCGGCGCGCCTGTTCCCGGCCGGCGCGATCCCGATCGGCACCAATGCGCCCTCGGTGGTGACGTTGCAGGACCAGCAGCACGTCGGCTTCATGTCGATGATCGATTCGCTGATGACCACTGCGGAGAAGCACCTGCAGGAGCTGAACGCACGCCAGCGCGAAACCTGCCCGGCGTCCGATCTGGTGGTCGGCGTGCAGTGCGGCGGCAGCGACGCCTTTTCCGGCGTGACCGCGAATCCGGCCGTCGGCTACGCCACCGATCTGTTGGTGCGCGCCGGCGCCGCCGTGATGTTCTCGGAAGTGACCGAGGTGCGCGACGGCATCGACCAGCTCACCGCCCGCGCCGCCACGCCGGAAATCGCCGCAGCCATGGTGCGCGAGATGCAGTGGTACGACGATTACCTGGTGCGCGGCGGCGTCGACCGCAGCGCGAATACCACGCCCGGCAACAAGAAGGGCGGTTTGTCGAACATCGTGGAAAAAGCCATGGGCTCGATCGTCAAGTCGGGCACCACCGCGATCACCGGCGTGCTCTCGCCGGGCGACAAGCTGCAGCAAAAGGGCCTGATCTACGCCGCCACCCCGGCCAGCGATTTCATCTGCGGCACGCTGCAGATGGCGGCGGGGATGAACGTGCACATCTTCACCACCGGGCGCGGCACGCCCTACGGCCTGGCCGCCGTCCCGGTGATCAAGGTAGCGACCCGCACCGAGCTGGCGAACCGCTGGCACGACCTGATGGACCTGGACGCCGGGCGTATCGCCAGCGGCGAAGCGAGCATCGAGGACGTGGGCTTCGAATTGTTCCAGATGATCCTGGACGTGGCGAGCGGACGCAAGACCTGGGCCGAACACTGGAAACTGCATAATGCGCTGGCGCTGTTCAATCCGGCGCCGGTGACCTGAACGATCTACAAGGAGTTGGGAATGACTGAAGCAGTCAAGGGAAAACCTTTCAAACGCATCCTGCTGACCGGCGCCGCCGGCGGCCTCGGCAAAGTGCTGCGCGACCGCATCAAGCCCTGGGCCGAGGTGGTGCGCCTGTCCGACCTCCCCGACCTGCGCGAAGCGCGCGCGGGCGAAGAGCTCGTCCAGTGCGACCTGGCCGACAAGGAAGCGGTTTTGAAACTGTTGGAAGGCGTGGACGCGGTGCTGCACTTCGGCGGCATCTCGACCGAGAAGCCCTTCGAGCCGATCATGCAGGCGAACATCCTGGGTGTGGCGAACCTGTACGAGGCGCTGCACAAGGCCGGCACGCGTCGCGTGATCTTCGCCAGTTCGAACCACGCCATCGGTTACCACCCGGTGACCACGGTGCTGGACGCGAATTCGCCGACCCGCCCGGACAGCTACTACGGCCTGTCGAAAGTCTTCGGCGAACAGATGGCGCGCTACTACTTCGACCGCTTCGGCATCGAGACCGTGTGCGTGCGCATCGGTTCCAGCTTCCCGGAGCCGGCGAACAAGCGCATGATGAGCACCTGGTTCTCCTACGACGACCTGACGGAGCTGCTGCGCTGCGCCCTGTTCGCGCCGCGCGTCGGCCACACCATCGTCTACGGCATGTCCGACAACGACAGCGTCTGGTGGGACAACCGCCTGGCCTCGCACCTGGGCTACAAGCCAAAGGACAGTTCGTCGAAGTTCGCCCACCTGTTCCCGGATACCTCCGCGTTCCCGGCGCAGGACGACGTCACCACGATGTACCAGGGTGGCAAGTTCCTGCTCGACGGTCCGCAGTACAAGTCGTAATCGATCCAGCCCATGCTGCAACGGCTCACGCTGCGGAACGACCGCCTGCTGGCCCAGGTGGTCCCCGCCATCGGCGGCGGCCTGGCGCGGCTGGACTGGCTCGGCGGCGCCGAGCCGCTGCCGCTGCTGCGTGCGCTGCCCGACGATGTCATCGGCACGCCTCTCCCCGGGCAACTGGCCTGCTTTCCCTTGCTGCCCTGGTCGAACCGCATGGCGCCGTCGGGATTCGAATTCGCAGGCAGGCATTACGTACCAGGGCCGAACCGGGAAGGGGAGCCTTGTCCGATCCATGGCGATGGCTGGCAGCAGGCCTGGGCCGTGTCGGCGCACGACGACAGCGCGCTGACACTGACTTTGGACCGCGCCGGCGCCGTGCCGTTTGCCTACACCGCGGAGTTGCGCTACACGCTGGGCGGCGAAGCGCTGGCCGTCGAGCTCTGCGTGCGTAACGCGGGCCGGGCGCCGCTGCCGTTCGGACTCGGCCTGCATCCGTGGATGCCCGACCCGCAAGGCGCCTTCCTGCAAGCCGGCGCCGACGGCGTCTGGATGGCCGGCCCCGACAAGCTGCCGCTGGGCCGCGAACCGGTTCCCGACTACTGGCGCTTCGACCGCCTGCGCTCGCTGCCCTGGGACGGCGTCGACAATCCGTTCTCGGGCTGGAACGGCGAGGCGCGCATCGCCTGGCCGCGGCGCGGTGTCGCCTTGCAGGTGCAGGCCGACATGGATTACTTCATCCTGTACGTGCCGCCGGGACGCGACTTCTTCTGCTTCGAGCCGGTCGACCATCCAGTGAATGCGCACAACCTGCCTGGCTATCCGGGCTTGACGGTGCTGGCGCCGGGCGCCACCTTGCGCCGGCGCTGCGTGTTCCGGGGGGCCGCGCTGTGAAGCGCCTGCCGGCCGGCCTGCTGTTGGCACTGGCGCTGACCTCGGCATGCGCCCAGACGCCGTACAACGCCGAGACCACCTACCGCAAGCTGGTCCGCGGCTATCCCTTTATCCGCATCGCCAGCGCGGAGGCGCCTCCGCCGGTGCGGGTGCGGCAGGGCCTCGTCTACGCCGAGCGCGGTGGTCTGGCGCTGGGACTCGACCTCTACCTGCCGGGGCCGACAGGGAAGCCGGCGCCGCTAGTGGTGCTGGTGCACGGCGGCGGCTGGGGCAGCGGCGAGCGGTCCAACAT
>DAMABW010000207.1:0-8133 GCA_031999925.1 Massilia sp.
CCCAGGTCGGCCCGGTGAAACTGCTCGGCGTGCGCAACCGCGATCTGCAGCACGCGCTGGAAACGGCCATGCGCCAGGTGTTCCGCGCGAATGTCAACGGCTACGCCAGCCTGGCGGCGGCGCAGCCGGTGCGCATCTACGTCGGCGGTTTCGTCAACCGTCCCGGCATGTATAACGGCACCAGCATGGACAGCCTGCTCAACTACCTCGACCAGGCCGGCGGCATCGATGCCGACCGCGGCAGCTTCCTGGCGGTGCAGGTCAAGCGCGGCCAGCAGGTGCGCGCCACCGTCAACCTGTACGACTTTCTCCTGCAGGGCAGCATTCCGCAGATCCAGCTGGGCGACGGCGACGTGATCTTCGTCGCGCCGCGCCAGAACACGGTGCGCGTGACGGGTCTGGCGGCGAATGCCAAGCGCTTCGAATTCGCCGGCGCCGACCTCTCGGTCGACGACCTGGCGCGCCTGGCCAAGCCGGCCGCCAGCGCCACCCACGTGCGCGTGATCCGCAATACCGGGACCGTGCGCAACACCGATTACTACCCGCTGAGCGCGGCGCGCGAGGTGCGCGTGGCAAATGGCGACGACGTCGAATTCACTGCCGACAAGAAACCGGGCACGATTACCGTGCGCGTCGAGGGCGAGCACCAGGGCCAGCAGGAATACGTGCTGCCCTACGGTTCGCGCGTCGGCGCGCTGCTCGGCCAGGTGCGCATGACGCCCCTGTCGGACGCCGCCAGCATCCAGCTGTACCGTGTCAGCGTGCGCGAACGCCAGCGCACCATGCTGCAGACCTCGATGCGCAGCCTCGAATCGGCCGTGCTGACCGCACGCAGCGGCACCAGCGACGAAGCGGTGCTGCGCAAGCAGGAATCCGACCTCATCCTGCAATGGGTCGAGCGCGCGAAAAAGATCGAGCCGAGCGGCCAGGTGCAGATCGCCTCGAGTGCCGGACGCGACGAGCTGCTGCTGGAAAATGGCGACGTGATCCGCATCCCGACGCGCGACGGTCTGGTGCTGGTGAGCGGCGAAGTGCTGTTCCCGAACGCGGTGGCCTTCGACGGCGCGCTGAAGGTGGGCGACTACATCGCGCGTGCCGGCGGCTATACCCAGAACGCGGAAAACTCGAAGGTCGTGATCGCGCACCGCGACGGCAGCTTCGAGGAAGGCCGGGCCGACACGCGCCTGCGCGCCGGCGACGAAATCCTGGTCCTGCCGAAGGTCGACGTCAAGTCGCGCCAGATCTTCAAGGACATGACGCAGATTATTTACCAGATCGCCGTGGCGGCGAAGGTCGTACTGGGCCTGTAAGACACGCACGCCGGCGCCAGACGCCGGTGGCGACACAAGAAAACAAGCAGAACTAGGGAAGCAACAGCATGGCTATTCTTGTAACCGGCGGCGCCGGCTTCATCGGGGCGAACTTCGTCCTCGATTGGCTCGCCCAGGGCGGCGAAACCGTTATCAACCTCGACAAGCTGACCTACGCGGGCAACCTGCAGAACCTGGCCAGCCTGGAAGGCAACCCGCGCCACGTCTTCGTGCACGGCGACATCGGCGACGGCGCCCTGGTGGCGCGCCTGCTGGCCGAGCACAAGGTGCGCGCGGTGCTGAACTTCGCGGCCGAGAGCCACGTCGACCGTTCGATCGAAGGTCCAGGCGCCTTTATCCAGACGAATATCGTCGGCACCTTCAACCTGCTCGAAGCGGTGCGCGCCTACTGGAGCGCGCTGCCGGACGCCGAACGCGCCGCCTTCCGCTTCCTGCACGTCTCGACCGACGAAGTCTACGGCTCGCTGGAAGCCGGCGCGCCGGCCTTCAGCGAAACCCACCGCTACGAGCCGAACAGCCCGTACTCGGCCAGCAAGGCCGCCTCGGACCACCTGGTGCGCGCCTACCACCACACCTACGGCCTGCCGGTGTTGACCACGAACTGCTCGAACAACTACGGCCCTTACCACTTCCCGGAAAAGCTGATTCCGCTGGTGATCCACAACGCGCTGGCCGGCAAGCCGCTGCCGATTTATGGCGACGGCCAGCAGATCCGCGACTGGCTGTACGTGACCGACCATTGCAGCGCGATCCGCCGCGTGCTCGAGGCCGGCCGCCTTGGCGAAACCTACAACGTCGGCGGCTGGAACGAAAAGGCCAACATCGACGTCGTACGTACCCTGTGCGCCATCCTCGATGAACTGGCGCCGCGCGCCGACGGCCAATCCTACGCCGCCCAGATGACCTTCGTGAAAGACCGCCCCGGCCACGACCGCCGCTACGCCATCGATGCGCGCAAGCTCGAACGCGAACTGGGCTGGCGTCCGCTCGAGACCTTCGACAGCGGCATCCGCAAGACCGTGCAGTGGTACCTCGATCACCAGGACTGGGTAAGCAACATCACCAGCGGCGCCTACCGCGCTTGGGTGGAAAGGCAGTACGGGGCATGAAGATCCTGTTGCTGGGCAAAGACGGCCAGGTTGGCTGGGAACTGCAGCGCGCGCTCGCGCCGCTCGGTGAACTGCGCATGCTGGGCCGCGCCGATGCCGATCTCGATCAGCCCGAGTCGCTGCGCGCGCAGGTACGCGCTCAGGTGGACGAATTTGCGCCGGACGTGATCGTGAATGCCGCCGCCTATACCGCCGTCGACAAGGCCGAGAGCGACGCCGACACGGCGCAGCGCGTGAACGCGCTGGCCCCCGGCGTGCTGGCCGAGGAAGCGGCGGCCTGCGGCGCCTGGCTGGTGCACTACTCGACCGACTACGTATTCGACGGCGGCAAGGCCGCGCCGTATGTGGAAACCGACGCCACCGCACCGCTGTCGGTGTACGGCCGCACCAAGTGCGAAGGCGAGGAACGTATCCGCGCCAGCGGCGCGCGCCACCTGATCCTGCGCACCAGTTGGGTGTTCGCGGCGCGCGGCGGCAACTTCGCCAAGACCATGCTGCGCCTGGCGAAGGAACGCGACACGCTGAACGTGATCGCCGACCAGCACGGCGCACCGACCTCGGCCGAGCTGATCGCCGATGCCACCGCGCTGGCGCTGCACCGCATCGGGGGCGCCGGCGCCGCCGGCTCCGCGCTGTCGGGCACCTATCACCTGGTTGCCGCCGGCGCCACCACCTGGCACGGCTACGCGCAGTACGTGATTGAACAGGCACTGGCGCATGGCGCCGTCCTGAAGGCCGGCCCGCAGCAGGTGCAGCCGATCGCCACCGAGGCCTATCCGACCCCGGCCGCGCGGCCGCGCAATTCGCGCCTGGATTCGCACACCTTCGAGACCACGTTCGGCCTGCAAATGCCGGACTGGCGTCACCATGTCAACCGTTTGATCGCCGAGCTGTCGGCGCAGGGCGCGCTATGAAACGCAAAGGCATCATTCTCGCCGGCGGCACCGGCAGCCGCTTGTTCCCGGCCACCATCGCCATGTCGAAACAACTGCTGCCGGTATTCGACAAGCCGATGATCTATTACCCGCTGAGCACCCTGATGCTCGCCGGAATCCGCGACATCCTGATCATCTCGACGCCGCAGGACACGCCGCGCTTCGAGCAGCTGCTGGGCAACGGCGCAAGCTGGGGCCTGAACCTGTCGTATGCCGTGCAGGAGGCGCCGGAAGGCATCGCCCAGGCATTCACGATCGGGGAACGCTTCCTCGACGGCAGCCCTTCTGCGCTGGTGCTGGGCGATAACCTGTTCCACGGTCACGAATTCAACCAACTGCTCGAGCGTGCTTCCGCGCGTCTCGACGGCGCTACCGTGTTCGCGTACCACGTGCAAGACCCGGAGCGCTACGGCGTGGTCGATTTCGACGCTTACGGCAAGGCGATCAGCCTGACCGAAAAACCGGTGGCGCCACGCTCGCATTACGCGGTGACGGGCCTGTATTTCTACGACAAGAACGTGGTCGAGATCGCGAAAGGGCTGAAGCCATCGGCCCGCGGCGAGCTGGAAATCACCGACCTGAACCACGCGTACATGGCGATGGAAAAGCTGCATGTGGAGATCATGGGCCGCGGCTATGCCTGGCTCGATACCGGCACCCACGAATCGCTGCTCGATGCCAGTCACTTCATCGCGACGCTCGAACGCCGCCAGGGCCTGAAAGTGGCTTGCCCGGAAGAGGTGGCATTCCGCAAGGGCTGGATCACGCCGACCGAGCTCGAGTCGCTTGCCGCACCGATGAAAAACAACGGTTACGGCCAATACCTGATGCGCATCCTGAAAGAGACTGTTTTCTAATGAACGCCATTCGTCTTGCCATTCCTGACGTCGTCCTGTTCGAGCCGCGCGTGTTCGGCGACGAACGCGGCTTCTTCTTCGAAAGCTTCAATCACCGCCGCTTCGAGGAAGCGATCGGCCGCACGATCGAATTCGTACAGGACAACCACTCGAAATCCGCCCGCAATGTGCTGCGCGGCCTGCACTACCAGGTCCGGCAAGCCCAGGGCAAGCTGGTGCGCGTGGTCGAGGGCAGCGTGTTCGACGTCGCCGTCGACCTGCGCAAGGGCTCGTCCACTTTCGGCCAATGGGTCGGCGACATCCTGAGCGCGGAAAACAAGAAGCAGCTGTGGGTGCCTGAAGGCTTTGCGCACGGCTTCGTCGTGCTGTCCGAATCGGCCGAGTTCCTGTACAAGACCACCGATTACTGGTCGCCGGAACATGAACGCTGCATCGCCTGGGATGACCCGACGCTGGCGATCGACTGGCCCATCGACGGGGTGCCGTCGGTGTCGGCCAAGGATGCCCAGGGCGTACGGTTCGAGGCAGCCGAGGTGTATGAAGCGGACGAGGTGCTGGCCTGATGAGCGCGCAGCCGCAAACCTTGGGTGGCTTCACGCGCTTGAAAAAGCGCCTGTTCCGCCACGCCAAGCCAGTGATCCGCAAGGTCTGGCCGCTGTACACGGTCGGCGACTGGCGGCCCGCGCACCAGTTGCAGCCGGTCGCCGGCCAGCCGGGCCACTTCGACGCGCTCGGCGCCGACCCGCATTTCCGCCTCGCGCACTCGGTGCCGGCCGGCTGGTACATGTTCGAGGCCAAGCTGCGTCTGCCGAACGCATCGGTGCACGCAAGGATCTATCCCGATACCGGCAGCGGCGAGTCGGAAGACACTGCGCTGTCGCTGCGCCTGCATTCCGAGCGCCTGTGCAAGCGCCTGGTCTACCTGCCTGCCGAGGCGCGGTTGCGTTTCGATCCGCTCAGCGCGCCGGGCAGCTTCGGCCTGGAGCAGTTGCGCCTGGTGCGCGTGGGCGCGGCCTTTGCGCGTGCCCGTCTGCGCCGCAAGCTGGCGGCGCGTCACCCGCTGCATGCGCACGGGATCGATGCGGGCGTGTCGGATGGCCAGCTCTGGACCGATTACTGCAAGGTGTTCGAGACCGGCAGCGAGCTGGTGTCGTACGCCGACTGGATCGAACGCACCGAGCAGCCGCGCGTGCCGAGTCTGGCAACCCAGCAGGCCGAGATCGCGCAGTGGCAATGGAAGCCATTGGTATCGATCGTCGTCCCGACCTGGAACACCGATCCGGCGCTGCTGCGCGCCTGCCTCGACAGTGTGCTGGCGCAAGGCTATGCGCACTGGGAACTGTGCATCGCCGACGATGCCTCGTCCCAGCCCCAGGTACGTGCGATCCTGGACGCCTATGCGCGTCGCGACGCACGTGTGAAAGTCGTCTACCGCAGCGAGAACGGCCACATCGTCGCAGCCAGCAACAGCGCGTTGGCGCTTGCCGAAGGCGAGTTTGTGGCGCTGCTCGATCACGACGATACCCTGGCGCCGCATGCGCTGTTTGCCGTGGTCCAGGCCCTGCAGTCGCGCCCGAGCGCCCAGTTGGTGTATTCGGACGAGGACAAGCTCGACCCCAAGGGACGGCGCTGCGCACCGTACTTCAAGCCGGATTTTTCGCCGGACCTACTGTACTCGCAGAACTACATCTCGCACCTGGGCGTATACCGGCGCGCGCTGGTGCAAGCCGTGGGCGGCTTCCGCGCCGGCTACGAGGGCAGCCAGGACTACGACCTGGTGTTGCGCTGCGTCGCACGCATCGGCGACATGAGCGACATCGTGCACGTGCCGCAGGTGCTGTACCACTGGCGCATGGCTGAAGGTTCGACCGCCAGCGGCCAGGAGCAGAAGAGCTACACCACCGACGCCGCCCGCCGCGCCTTGCAGGATCACTTCGACAGCACCGCCCAGGCGGTGACCGTGGACGTGATCGCGCCCGGCCTGTACCGCCAGCGCCGTGCGCTGCCCGAGCCGGCGCCGCTGGTCAGCCTGATCGTGCCGACGCGCGACTGCCACGACGTGCTGAAGACCTGCATCGATTCGATCCTGCAGCGCACCAGCTACAGCAATATCGAAATCCTGATTGTCGATAACCAGAGCAGCTGCGCGCGCACGCTCGCCTACATGGACGCGCTCGAAACCGAAGGCAAGGCGCGGGTACTGCGCTACGATCAGCCGTTCAACTACTCGGCGATCAATAACTTCGCAGCGCGCCATGCACGCGGCAGCATCCTCGGCCTGATCAACAACGACGTCGAGGTAATCGGCGCGGACTGGTTAAGCGAAATGGTGAGCCATGCGCTGCGCAGCGACATCGGTTGCGTGGGCGCCAAGCTGTACTACCCGAACGACACCATCCAGCACGCCGGGGTGGTATGCGGCATCGGCGGCGTGGCCGGCCACTCGCACAAGTACCGCCCGCGCGACGACGACGGTTACTTCTCGCGCCTGCGCATCGTGCATAACACGAGCGCGGTGACGGCGGCGGCACTGCTGCTACGGCGCGACGTGTTCGAACAGGTCGGTGGCCTGGACGAAACCGGGCTGCGTGTTGCGTTCAATGACGTCGACCTGTGCCTGAAGGTGATGCACAAGGGCTACCGCAACCTGTGGACGCCATTCGCCGAGCTCTATCACCATGAGTCGATCAGCCGCGGCAGCGCCGAGACGCCGGAACAGCGTGAACGCTTCCTGCGCGAGTGCGCAGTGATGCAGGCACGCTGGCCGCAGGTGCTGGCGCGCGATCCCTACTACAACCCAAACCTGACGCTCCAGCGCGAAGACTATTCGCTGGACCTGGCAAGCGAGGTTTGAGATGACGCAGTTTGCAACCATCCGCAAGCTTGCGGCGCCGGAACTGCACGCCTGGGCACTGGACTTTCCGCCAGCGGGCGCCGCTGCGCGCATCGGCGACGCCGGGCTGTACCTGCAAGGCTGGGCTTTGGGCAAGGGCGACGCCGCCTGTGCCGAACTGGTCGTCCGGACCCGCTGCGAGCAGGGCGAGCAAGACCGCCTCATCGGTTTCAACGCCGGCCGCCCGGACGTAATCCAGCGTGTGCTGGGCGCTGTGCCTGCCGGGCATCCGCAGCTGCGCTGCGGCTTCAAGGCGCACCTGCAGCCGGTGCCCGCGGAATTCACCCTGGGCGTGCGCGTGGACGGCCAGACTGCGTGGTTCTGCGAAGTGACGCTCGACGGCACCGCCGAACCGGCTGTCGCTCCACGCGCCGCGCCGCCCGCGCACCAGGTCATCCAGGGCGGCGACGGCTGGCTGTATCTCGACAACGACACCAACCGCAGCGTCGACCAGTACACCGGCAACCTGCTGCTCGACAGCGAAGGGCTGGCGCGCTGGACCAGCTACCTGGATGCCTGCGCCAACATAGCCGCCGGCGCTGGAGCGCGCCATGCCGTGCTGGTTGCCGCTTCGAAGGAGCAGGTGCTGCCCGAGCATTACCCGCATGCGAAAGGCGCACTGACCGTGCACGAGCAGGTGATGGGGCTGAGCCAGCCGGAGCATCAGATGCTGGACACCGCCGCGCTGTTGCGTGCGCGGGCCGACCGGGAAGGGTGCTTCATCAAGACCGACACCCACTGGACCGACCGCGGCGCGATGCATGCCGCGCTGGCGCTGCTGGACCGGCTCGGACTGGATGCGCAGCTTGCGCGCGACTGCTGGGCCGAGGACGTGTACTACACGATGCCGTTCGCCGGCGACCTTGGCAGCAAGCTCCAGCCGGCCCTGGTGGCGAAGACCGAATTCCTGCAAGCGCCGCCGGCCACGCAGGATGCCGCCTTCGATAACTACCTGCCGAACATGGGCCGGGTGCTGGTGCTGGAGTGCGCTGCCGCGCCCTGGTCCGG
>DAMABW010000208.1:0-8118 GCA_031999925.1 Massilia sp.
CATCTGCATTTCGCGGTGGTGGCGTTGACGACGGAGAAGCAGTGGTGGAAAGGGACGCCGGTGAATCCTTATCCGATGTTGGGGGATTAGGATCGCCGTCGGATCGGAGCCGATTTCTCGTACGGTGGGCACTCCGTGCCCACGCGGTTACGGGCGTCTCCGGTTGGCCTCGTGCGGTGACGTGTCGCTCGCAACATCTCCGTGAGCCGTAATTGTTCGTGGCCATGTGATGCAGTGCGAGCGACGAATCGCGGCACGTGTCCAGGCTTGGAGCACGTAACCGCGTGGGCACTTCGGTTCAGAGGCCCCCAGCCTCTGAACCCCCACCGTACGGGAAGCGGCAGCGATACAACGCCAGTCGCCACATTGTTTATGGCACTAATTCATCCACATCCGCGCCGACATTGATCGCGGCATAGGCCCGCTGCACGGCAATCGCCTCGGCGCTCGCCACGCCATACAACTCCTGCGCCGCCTCGACCATCTTCTCGCGCGCCTGGGCGTAGTTCGTGCTCGACGTGAACTTGGTGGTGTTCGCCTTGAACCAGATCCGGAAGGCCTTGTCGGTACCGATGCCGGTCATGGCGGCCGGCGCCTTCACCAAATACTTGCTGTGGTAATCCCCATCCTTGTCCGCCTTCGAGCCCTGCGACAGGAAATAGAACATGCGGTTGTTCGGACCGCTGCTGTAATGCACGTCGAGCCGGCGCAACGAGGTGCTCCAGGCGTCCGGGCTGCTGCCGTCCTTGCTGGGACGGTACATCCAGCGCAGCGGGATCCCGTCGCGGCTGATCTCGGTGCCCAGCATCCAGTCGTTGCCGCCCGCCGGGATCGCTTCGCCCTTGCCGCCGGCGCGCGCATAGGCTTCGACGACCTCGCCGCCGATGTCGGAACTCGATTCGTTCAGGCCGCCCGATTCGCCTGAATACACCAGGTCGGAGGTGGCGGCCGTCACGCCGTGGCCCATCTCGTGGCCGATCACGTCGATCGAGCCGAGGCTGGTGAAGCTGGAACCGTCGCCGATGAACATGCAGGCGCAGGTGTCGCTGTAGTAGGCGTTGTCGTAGGCGGTGTTGACGTGCACGGCGATGTAGGTGGCGGTGTTGTGGCCGTCCAGCGATTGCCAGCCGAGCACGTTCTTCAGCGCATCGTAGGTATTCATCAGGCCCCACATGGCGTTCACGGCGGCGGTTTGCCCGTTTTCGTTCGTGGTGCTGCCGCCGCGCACGTACTGCTTGCCGTCGCCCCAGGTGTTGGTGGCGTTCGTGTACATCTTGCCGGCGCTGCTGCTGTTGTTGGCGTTGGTGATCGCCATCGCGCCATAGGCGCCGCCGGTGCCGCGCTCGGGGTCGAGCATCTGGTAGCTGCCGTCGGCCAGCGTGGTGCTGATCGGCACCTCGCCGTTGTACTGGCTCTTGCCAATGCCGACCACGCTCTGCACCATGTTCCAGCGGTCGATGATGTGGGCATCCTTCGCGCTGACGACGGTGTCGAAGTACAGCGGCTTGCCGTTCTGCTGCATGCGCGTGCGCACCAGGTAGGCCAGTTCGTAATGGTCGACCACCTCGATCACGTCGACGGCGTTCAGTTCGGCCTCGAGCTTGTCGGCGGCGCCGGGCGTGCGCTCGATGCGCATCACCGGGTAGATCAGGAGCTCGGCGGTCGGCGGTGCTACGTGCGTGGCGGCCGAGGCGTTAGGACCGGTGGCCGCATTGGCGGCGCCGGCCGGCGGCACGGTCGCGGCCACGGCGGCGTCGATGGCGGCCTTGGAGAAGATGGCGGGCTTGACGTTGAAGTCGGCCGTCATCGGGCGCAGGCGGTTGGCGTTGCCGCGGCCCAGGTGCAGGCGCCGCTCCGAGGCGGCTTCCGAGACGATGGCGCCGGCCGTGTCGAGCACCAGCACCGACTCCGAGCCGAAGATGCGCAAGCCCTTGTAGGTGTGGGCGGCGCGCACCACCTGGGTGCCCTGCACGCCCGGGTGCTGCCGGGTCACGACGAAGCTGTGGTTGTTGTCGAGCCCACTGCTGGCGCGCGCCGCCGCCAGTGTCGACACCAGCGCCGCGTTCGCCTGCGCGGAGGCGGCCTTTGGCGAACTCATCATCGGCGCTGCCGCCGCGCCGGTGGCCGTCAGGGCGGACAGCGCGGCGCACAGCAGTGCTGCCAGCAAGCTTGGTCGGGGCGTCATCTCGTCTCCATTCGAATCGCGCCGGCCGCGGGAGCGGACCGGTAACCCTCGAAGTGTGGACGAGCCTCACAAACTTCTATTGCTTAAACGCAAGAAGCCCCGCCCCTTGCGCCTGGACGCAACGGACGGGGCTTCCCCGCTACAGCGCCCGGATCAGTCCCAGCGCTCGTGACGCTCGTAACGGTCGTCGTCGTTGCGCTTGAGCAAGAAGTAAGCGGCCGCACCGATGGCGCCGGCAATCGCGACTTTCTTGGCCAGGCCCGCCTTGTTATGCTGCCACTCGGACTTGATGCCCATTTCGCCGAGGATGTTCGGCACGTGGCCGTGGGCCAGGTCGTCGACCACGCCCTCGACCACCTGCACGCGGTCGGCGGCCAGCAACAGCAGCCAGCGCCGGATGTCGCTCTCGGTCATGCTGAAGGCGGCGCGGCGGATCATGCCCGACACGCCCGACGGCGGTTGGACGGTACCGAACAGCTGGGTGATGCCGGGGCGCTCGGTCGAGACCAGCACCTCGACGTTCTGCGGCTGCGGCGATGGTTCGGCGATATCGGCCGGGGTATAGCGCGGCGGCGTGCGCTCCATCGGCACGCCGGGGCGGTTTTCGCGGTCGAGGTCGGCGCCCCAGCCCTTGATGTGGCTCAACTGCTCGCGGGTCGGACGATTCGCGCGCACTTGCGGCTGCACCTCGGTCGTGTGGCCGTGGTGGCAAGGCTGGTCGGGGTCGTGGCTGCAGCCGGCGTGGCCGTCGAGTTTGTTCAGGTCGGCAGGGCTTTCCATGGTGCGGTTTTCCATACTTGACTCCTTATTTCGCAACGCTTGCCGTCACCGCGCGCACCTCGTGGGCACGTGGCGGGATCAGGATCGGCTTGATGCAGTTGTCCAGTTTGCTCGAGAAGATGTGGTAGGCGTCCGACACCTCTTCCAGCGGAATGCGGTGGGTGATGATCTGCTTCGGATCGATGTGGCCGGCGCGGATGTGCTCGATCAGGCGCGGCAGGTGGCGCTTGACGCTGGCCTGGTTCATGCGCAGGGTCAGGCCCTTGTTCAGGGCGTTACCGATGGGCACGGCGTTGAAGGTCGGGCCGTACACGCCGACGATCGAGACGTTGCCGCCCTTGCGCACCGAGTTGATGCACCAGTGCAGCACGGTGGCGGCGCCGGACTGCATCTTCAGCAGGCGGCCGGTGACGGTTTGGGCCACGCTGCCGGCCGCATCGCCGCCGACGCAGTCGATGCAGACGTCGGCCCCTAACCAGTCGGTCATCTTCTTGATGTGCAGCGCCATGTCGCCCACGTCCTTGAAGTTGACGACCTCGCACTGGGCATAGCGCTTGACGAATTCGAGGCGGTACTCGAGCTCGTCGACCACGATCACGCGGCCCGCGCCGAACAGCCAGGCCGACTTGGCGGCAAAGATGCCGACCGGGCCGGCGCCGAACACGACCACCGTGTCGCCTTCCTTGATGCTGCCCATTTCGGCGGCCTGGTAGCCGGTGGGAAGCGCGTCGGTGAGCAGGACGGCGTCGTCGTCGACGATGTCCTCGGGGATCACCATCGGGCCGACGTCGGCCATCGGCACGCGCACGTACTCGGCCTGGCCGCCGTCGTAGCCGCCGGCGGTGTGCGAGTAGCCGTAGATGGCGCCGACCGCGGTGGCTTCCGCGTTCACGTTGTGGCAATTACCGTAGAGCTCTTTCTGGCAGAAGAAGCAAGACCCGCAGAAGATGTTGAACGGCACCAGCACGCGGTCGCCCACCTTCAGGTTCTGCACGCCGGAACCGATGTCCTCGACGATGCCGATGAACTCGTGGCCGAAGGTGTGGCCGACACGGGTATCGGGCACCATGCCGTGGTACAGGTGCAGGTCGGAGCCGCAGATGCAGGAGCGCGTCACGCGGACGATGGCGTCGCCCGGGTGTTCGATGACCGGGTCGGGCTTGTGTTGGGCGCGCACGCGGTAGGGTCCGCGGTAATTCATTGCCAGCATAATTCCTCCTCGAAAGTGTGCGATACCCGCTTCATGCGGGCATATCAGTTCTTCCAAGCTTATGGCAAAACGCTAACGAGCACGTTACCCTTAGGATAGATTATGCAAATATTTGTTGGGATAACCCGGCTATTTGCATATTTTATTCACATCAGGAAATCACCCGTTCCGCGTGGCAGCGCCTCATCCGAACCGCCGTTACAGCTGGCGTGCGTCGAAGGTATTGCACTGCTGGACGTCCCCGTTGTCGATGCCGCGCCGGAACCAGCGTACCCGCTGCGCCGAGCTGCCGTGCGTGAACGAATCCGGCACCACCGTGCCCTGCGACTGGCGTTGCAGCGCGTCGTCGCCGATGGCGGTGGCGGCCGCCAGCGCGGTCTCGACGTCGCCGCTCTCCAGGATCGCCTTCTTCTGGTCGGTGCGGTTGGCCCAGACGCCGGCCAGGCAATCGGCCTGCAGTTCCAGGCGCACCGAGAGCGCATTGCCCTGCTTCTCGGACGCGTTCTGCTGGGCGCTATGCACCTGGTCGGAAATGCCGAGCAGGTTCTGCACGTGGTGCCCGACTTCGTGGGCAATCACGTAGGCCTGGGCGAATTCGCCGGCCACATTGAAGCGCTGCTGCATCAGGCGGAAGAAGCTGAGGTCGATATAGACGGTCTGGTCCGGCGGGCAATAGAAGGGGCCGGTGGCGCTGTTGCCGGCGCCGCAAGCGGTGTCGGTGCGGCCTTCGAACAGCACCAGGCGCGGCGGCTGGTAGGTCTTGCCCTGTTCGCTGAACAGCGGCGTCCAGGCTTCCTCGGTGTAGGCCAGCACGGTACGCACGAAGCGCGACTCGCGGTCGGTGGCCCGGGGCGCGTCGGCCTGGGGTCTTTGCTGCACCTGCGGCGCGGGACTGCCACCGCCACCGCCGAGCAGGCCCAGCACCACGCGCGGATCGACACCGAAGAAGATCGAGGCCACCAGGGCGATGGCCACCGTGCCGAGGCCGATCGAGCGCCCGCCAATACCAAAACCGCCGAAGCCGCCCCCGCCGCCGCCCTGGCCCCGGCGGTCCTCGACGTTGTCGCTCTCGCGGTCGCCTTCCCACCTCATCGCGACCGCCGCAGGTTGGAGGAGTTCATGCTTTCGCGTGCGTCCTTGGTACGGAATTCGTCGTCGACGGCAAGGCCGGCGCGGGCCTCGTCGTTCAGGTGGCGCTCATTGCGTTCGCGCTCGACTTCGCGGTCGATGCGCGCGTGTTCCTGATCCGGTAACAGTGGCTTCATGATGATCCTTGTGCTGGAAACTTTTACCCCAACGCGCAGCCGGCGGCTTGCCGGTCTGAGCATGGTAGCAGTATGGACGCGCGTCCGGCGCAGGTATGTTCGGGCACTCACATATGCCGCCGGGTCGATGGTTTGACGGGCTACCGGGTCGTATGTGCGTTAGCGAACGGAGTACGCAAAAGGAATCCACGATGCTCGGGTCATGACCTCTTCCATCCACGATCCCGCCGCCCTGTTCGAACTGGGTCAGGCCCTGCAAGCCGCAGGCTACCGCTTCGTCACCATCACTCCCGCCAGCCACCGCCGCGTGAACGGACGCGAGGGCAACGAGCGTGCGCACGACCTGCGCGGCGTGTTCGGCTGGAGCCGGCCATTCCTCGAGGACGCCGTCCCGGCCGGCATCCTGGCCCTGATGCGGCGCGCCGGCGTGCTGCGCGAGCGCGACGGCCAACTGTGCGCCACGGTGCGCGCCTCGACCATCGGCGAACGCTTGTATTTCCATTCCGCGTTTCCCACGCGCGAGGACGATGCGGTGTTCTTCGGACCCGACACCTACCGCTATGTCGCCGCGCTGAAGCGCTCGTTGGAGACCATGACGCCGCCGGCGCGCGCGGTCGATATCGGCACCGGCAGCGGCGCCGGCGCGATCGAGGTCGCCTGCCGCTTTCCGGACTGCGAAGCGGTGGGCGCGGACATCAACCCTTTCGCGCTGAGCCTGGCCGCCGTGAATGCGCGCCTGGCCGGCGTAGCCAAGGTGCCGACCCTGCACAGCGACTTGCTGAAGGACCTGGACGGCGGCTTCGACCTGGTGCTGTCGAACCCGCCCTACATCCTCGACCCGTCGGAACTGCGCTACCGGCACGGCGGCGGCATGCACGGGGCGGCCTTGTCGGTCGATATCGTCGACGCGGCGCTGGAGCGCCTGAACCCGGGCGGGACCTTGCTGCTGTACACGGGCATCGCGATTGTCGACGGGCAAGACGAATTCCTGGAGACGGTCCGGCCGAAGCTGGATGCGCGCTGTTCGCGTTGGCGCTACGAGGAACTGGACCCTGACATCTTCGGCGGCCAACTCGATTGCGAGGGCTACGAGGACGTGGAGCGAATCGCTGCCGTGTGGCTGCATGCGACCGTGCGCAGTTGATTGCGGCTGGCTGCCCGCGTGCGGCACACGAATCGCGCCGTCTACCAGGCTGTCTCTTTCGGTGTGCTCATTTCTTCTCTTTTCTCCTCTTTTTCTCCCTGGCCATCTGCAAGCACGAAAAGGGAGAAAAAGAGAACAAATGAGAACGCGGAATGAGAAGGTTTGAGAGAGAGGGCTGAACAAGCCTCCCCGCCCTGTCTTCCGCCACCGGCGCTGACCTCGGCATCATGTTGAGCCCGCTACATGTCCTAAGCCACATGTCTTAGGCCACATGTTCTACAAGTACTTGAGCCAGGCCAGGTCACTCCGCCGCGCCTTGAAGCGCGCAAAGGCGCGCACAAGCGGATACAACGCCAGCGTCAGCACGGCCGTCAATCCCCATACCTGCCACACGCCATCCATGCGCGGCGCGCTGCCGCCGGCCTCCAGCCCGCGTGCCAGCAATTGCAGCACGTACAGGTGCAGGATGTAGAAGAACATCGGCGCCGACCCCAGCACCGCCAGCCACCCGGCCAGGCGTCCATCCCTGCGTTCGAGCAGGAGAAGCAGGAGCAAGCCGATGCCGAGCGTCAGCGCCGCGAACAGCAGCGACGGCGGGTACTTGGTCACATTCAAAAAGCTCATCAGCGTTTCGCCGCTGGAGGCGCCGACCACCCACGGCCGGTCGCCGTAGACGTTCAACGCGCGCAGCACCACGAACCCGCCCAGCGCAGCAACTGCCCAGCGGAACAAGCGCCGCTGGCGGTCCGGCGCCGCCCAGCCCCGGGCGAACCAGGGACCACAGGCATAGCCCAGGCAAATGATGCCGATCCAGGGCAGCACCGGATACGAGGTGCGCAGGCGCAGCGTGTCCGTTACCTCGATCCAGCCGCGGTCGTGCAGCACGGCCCAGATGGCGTGCAGCGGGTGACCGGCGGCGAAGTGCAGCCCATCGAGCAGGTTGTGCCCGGCCACGATCACGAAACCGAGCGCGATCAGGGCCGCGCGCGGCAGCCGCACCAGCGCGGCCAGCGCCAGCATCGACAGGCCGATGGCCCAGATCACTTGCAGGTAGACCACTTGCGGCGGGAAGGTCGCCGTCCAGGCAAAATTGATCACGGTCAGTTCCAGCACGACCAGGAACAGCCCACGCTTGGCGAGGAAGCTTGATGCCGCACGCGGGCCGTCGGGCTGGCGCGACGCATACAGGAAGGCCGACAGTCCGGTCAGGAACACGAAGACCGGCGCGCACAAATGGGCGATCAGGCGCGAGAAGAACAGCGGCGCCGGCGTGGTCGCCACGTCCATCGGATCGGACACCTGCAGGTGCAGCAGGAAGGTCTCGCGCACGTGGTCCACCATCATGAAGACCATGACGAGGCCGCGCAGGGCGTCGATGCTGAGGATGCGGCGCTGGGCCTGGGCTGGTAGTGTCTGCATCTGACTGGCCTTACAGTTTCAGGTTGAGCGACAGGTAGGCGGCGCGGCCCGGTCCCGGCGCGAACATCGCCTGCGCATCCGCGGCTGGCCAGAAGAAATTGTCGTACCACGCGCA
>DAMABW010000209.1:0-8114 GCA_031999925.1 Massilia sp.
GCCCGGGTCCTGCTTGCGCAATGGCGCGATGTCGCTATGACCAACCACGTTTTCCGGCGCGATCTTGTGGCGCGCAACGATGTCCTTGATCAGCGGTACCAGCACGTCGATCTGCGACTGCGGGAAGGGTGCGAACACGCGGCCCTGCGGCGTGTCCTTCCAGCCGGCATTCACGATCTCGATGCCGATCGAGCTGCTGTTCAGCTGGGTGTAGCCCTTCCAGCTCGAGATGCCGGCGTGGTAGGTGGCGCGGGTTTCGTCGACCAGGCCGTAGACGGTCGGCTGCGGGTCGTCGGTGACGAGGTAGTGGGCGCTGACCTGCTGCTGGGTCAGGATCTTGATCGAGGCCGGCTTGTCGGACACGGTGTAGTGCAGCACCAGGAAACGCACGCGGCTGGACTGGCCGGTAGCGCTCAGGCTCTTGTCGATGCGCGGACCGGGCGTGGTACAACCGGCCAGCAGGGCAATCATGAAGGCAGCAAGGATTTTTTTCATTGGTAGGTTCAGAAGTAAAAATCAGTGATCAGATTCAATGCGCGGATTCAATGCGCAACGGCCGCCAGGCGGGCTGCGGCATGGTGGGCGCGCGTCGTGCTGTGTGTCAGGATAGTGCCGGGCGGCAGACTGGCGCGCATGCTTGCCGCGATCGCAGGATGCAGCTCGGCGGCGCGGCCCGACAGCACCACCGGACGCGGGCCGAAACGCGCGAGCAGGGCCTGCGCCAGGCGCGCCAGTTCTTTGCCGGCATCTTCCAGGATGGACATCGCCGCCGGGTCCTGTTCGGCGCTGGCGGCAACGGCCAGCGCCAGCTTGCCGACGGCGCCGCGCTCCTGGCCGTAGATGAACTGGCGCGAAAACGCCCAGTCCGATCCGCCGACGTAGTCGAACACGGCATGGGCCATCGGCGAGGATTCCCAACGGCCCGGGCATTCATCCTCGTTGCGCCAGATGTGGCGCAGGGCTGCGCGCGCGATCCAGAAGCCGCCGCCGCCATCGTCGAGCACGACGCCGCGTCCGCCCGCGCGGTGGAATTCGCCGCCGGCGTCGATGAAGGCGCCGATCGAGCCGGTGCCGGCATACACAAGGTAGCCTTCACCGGGCGCGAAGCTGGCGCGGTAGGCGATGTCGATGTCGTTGCAGAGGGTGATGGCGCCGGGTGCGATGCCGAGCAGGCCGGCGAGCCACTGTTGCAGCTGTTCGCCGTCGCCGCCGAAGCCGGTGAGGCCGGCGCGCACCCGGTGCGGCTGCGCCGTTTTCAGCACCTGCCGCGCCAGTTCGACGAAGGTGGCGTGGACGGCATTGCGGCCATCGTTGCTGGCCATTTGCAGGGCCGACAGGCCGGCGACGGTGCCTTCGGCCAGCAGCGCGCCGTCAGCTGTGCACAGGGCCCAGCGGGTTTGGGTGCCGCCGGCATCGATACCGAGGCCGATGGGGTGATGAGTCGACATGGTTGAACGCGTGGACGGCAAAGCCGCCTGCGCGGCCCGGTCCACCCTACGGGTTATGGTTTGCTCCACACGCGGATGCGGTCGCTCTCGTTACCGAGACGATCCACAGCCCCCACGAACACGGCATCCGCTGCCCCCAGGCGTCCATCGTCGGCCAGCGTCCAGTCCACCTTCGATGCCGGCACCACATGGAACTTCCATTCGTTCCCATGCCGCTCCCACACCGTGTACAGCGCATTCGCCTTGCCAGCCGTGAACTTGAAAGCCATGCCGCGGGCAACCCGCGTCGCCTTCACCGTCGGCAGCCCCGGCTTGGCGCTGCCCAGCCATGGCGTGGCCGGCACCAGCGCCGGACTCGCATACGACTGCGTGCGCAGCAGGTCGCCGATGCCCTTGCGGTTCTGCATCAGCGCGACCATGCTGAAGTGCACGTGACCGCCGGCTTGCGGGCGCGAGCGGGTGACGCTGATCTGGTCCAGGATCTCTTGCGGCTGGTAATCCTTGGTCGGCGCACCGATGCGGCTGGTGAACAGGCCCGGCCAGATATGGCGGCCCATGGTGTTCTGGCCGATCCAGTAATCGAGCAGCACGTCGTACGACTGCGCCGTCTGCGAACGCGCCCAGTACAGCTGGGGCGTGAAGTAATCCAGCCAGCCCTTCTGCAGCCACAGTTCGGCATCCGCGTACAGCTTGTCGTACTGCGAGAAACCGGCAATGCCCGGCGGGCGACGGTCCGGGCGGCCGAGTCCGAACGGGCTGATGCCGAAGCGCACCCAGCTCTTTTCGCGGTGGATGCCCTTGTACATGTCCTCGATCAGGTGGTCGACGTTCTGGCGGCGCCAGGAGGCGCGGTCGAGCTTGCCGCCGCCGGCCAGGTAGCGCTCCCAGGACGGGGTGTCCGGGAAGTCGAGCTCGGCCTTGGTGGCGGGCTTGCCGTCCAGTGCGGCCTGGTTGCCGGCCACGGCCGGGGTCGCCTCGATCGGGTAAGGGTAGAAGTAATCGTCGATGTGCACGCCGTCGATGTCGTAGCGGCGCACCACGTCGAGGATCACGTCCAGGGTCTGCTTCGATGCCGCTTCCTCGCCCGGGTCCATCCACATGAACTTGCCGTAGCGCTTCACCGCCGCCGGATTCGAGCGCGTGATGTGGTTGGCTGCGGCCGGCGAGCGGGCGCCGTCGTGGCGGGCGCGGTAGGGGTTGAACCAGGCGTGCAGCTCCAGGCCGCGCGCATGCGCTTCGGTGACCCAGAACTTCAGCGGGTCGTACCAGGGCTGGGGCGGTTTGCCCTGGGCGCCGGTCAGGTATTCCGACCAGGGCTCGATCTGCGAGGCGTAGATGGCATCGGCCGACGGACGCACCTGCAGCACGATGGCGTTCATGTTCATCAGCTTGGCGCGGTCGAGGATGGCGATCGCCTCGGCCTGCTGCTGGGCCGCGTTCAGGTTCTGCTTGCTCGGCCAGTCGATGTTGGCCACCGTCGATACCCAGGCGGCGCGGAATTCGCGCGGCGCCGCCGGCGGCGTGTCGCTGCTGCCGATAATGCTGCCGTCGGGCAGGGTGGCGTGTTGCGTGGTGGGCGTCGAACAGGCGCCCAGGAAACCGCTCAGCGCCATCGCACCGGCCACACCGGCCAGCGTGAACGCGCGTCTTTTCTTATCAGCTTGCACTACCGCTCCCTATTCTTTGACTATTTATACTTTGACAAACCACTTCCGGCGCCACATGAACCAGGCGACCGCGAACATGCAGGCATTGAACAGCAACGCATGCAGCAGCGAGCTGTTCACCGCTCCGATCGGCAAGTCGCGCAGCGGCGCGTACAGCGTGCGGCCTAGCGACACCTGGCTGCCATCCGGCTGGTCCAGCTTGATAAAGCCGAGCATCTTTGCCAGCAGGCCCGACAAGGCGAAAATGAACAGCGCATTCATGCCGTAGATCTTGAACGGGTGGGCCCAGCGCGCCGCCGCTTCGCGCACTGCGCGGTAGGGGTTCGCATCGAGCAACCAGAAGAAGGCGCAGAATAGTATCAAAGCCCAGCCTGTCATCAAGAGACAGTAGGAAGGTGTCCACAGGCTTTTGTTGATCGGCATGAGGATGGCGTCGCCAATCACGCCCAGCCAGACGCACAGCAAACCCGCCAGCAGCATCCACACGATCTGCTCGGTGCGGGCCAGGTTAGCCAGCAGGAAGCGGCCTGCCAGTACGCCGAACAATTGGCTGCACAGGGCGGGCAAGGTCGTGAACAGGCCTTCCGGGTCCCAGGTTTTCGATTGCACCCACATGTGGCCGTCGAGCAGCATGCGGTCGATGTACGCGCCGAAGTCCTGGCCCGGTTCCAGCACGCCGGCCCCGATGCCGGGCACCGGATACCACAGCATCAGCGCGCTGTAGAGGGTCAGGAGGAAAGCGATGATCGCCAGCTGCATGCGCCAGCCGCAATACACGACGATCGGCGCGGCCAGCAGGGTGCACAGGGCGATGCGTTGCAGCACGCCGGGGATGCGCACGGTGTCGAGGTCGAAGCGTGGAATCCAGTTCAGCAGGAAGCCGATCAGGAAGATCAGGCAGGCGCGCTTGGCGAGTTTCAGCAATAGTTGCGGCTTGTCGGCACCCAGAGCGGCGAGGCGGCCCAGCGACAGCGCCATCGACACGCCGCCAATGAACAGGAAGAAGGGGAAGATGGTGTCGGTGAAGGTCCAGCCGTTCCACTTCGCGTGTGCCAGCTGGGAATACAAATTGCCCCAATCGCCGGGATTGTTCACCAGCACCATGGCAGCGATGGTGAAGCCGCGGAAGGCGTCGAGCGAATCGAGGCGGCCAGCTTGGCCGTTCATGGGGTCGACGCCTTCGTCATCATCACTTCTTGCCGAACTCCGGATCGATCTTCACCAGCGCCGCCATGATAAAGGCGGGAATCGTGGCCAGGCAGGTCCAGATGAAGAAGTTCTTGTAGCCCAGGAATTCCTGGAGAGCGCCGCTCCACATGCCCGGCACCATCATGCCCAGCGCCATGAAGCCGGTGCAGATCGCGTAATGCGCCGTCTTGTGCTCGCCTTCGGCCACCATGATCATGTACAGCATCATGGCCGTGAAGCCGAAGCCGTAGCCGAACTGCTCCACCGCCAGGAAGGCCGAGATCAGGTAGAAATTGGTCGGCTGGGCCTGCGACAGATACACGAACACCAGGTCGGGCAAGTGCACCGCGAACACCATCAGCCACAGGCAGCGCTTCAGGCCCAGGCGCGAGATCAAATAGCCGCCGGCGAGCCCGCCGATGGTCAGGAAGATGATGCCGATGGTGCCGTAGGCGATGCCGTACTCGGCCGTGGTCAAGCCCAGGCCGCCTTGTTCGATCGGGTCTTTCAGGAAGGGCGCCACGAGTTTCAGCAGTTGCGATTCGCCCAGGCGGAAGGTCAGGATGAATCCGAGGATCAGCCAGATGTCGCGCTTGCCGAAAAAGGCGCCGAAGGTGCCGAAGAATTCGCCCAGCGGATTGGCGCCGCGCGCCACGGCATGGTCTTCCTTCGGGCGCGGCAGGACCAGCTGGTGCCAGGCAAAGGCCAGGGCAAACAGGCCAGCCAGCACGAACAGCACGATCGACCAGGCCTGGTGGGCGTCACCCAGCGACACCGCCAGGTAGCCGGCCAGCACCACCAGCGGGCCTTGCCCGGCCAGGGTCGCCAGGCGATAGAAGGTGCTGCGCACGCCCACGAAGGCGGCCTGGTCCTTCTGGCGCAGGCCGAGCATGTAGAAGCCGTCGGCGGAAATGTCGTGGGTCGCGGAACTGAAGGCCATCAGCCACATCACGGCCAGGCTGACGCTGAAGAAAGCGGGCAGGTGCAACACCGCGCCCACCGCCACCAGCGAAGCGGCAATCACGAGTTGCAGGAAGACCGTCCAGCCGCGCTTGGTGCCGAACATGTCGACCACGGGCGACCACAGCGGTTTGACGACCCAGGGCAGGTAGAGCAGGCTGGTGTAGAAGGCGATGTCGGTGTTCGAGATCCCCATGTCCTTGTACATGATGACCGACAAATACATCGCCACCACGTAGGGAATGGCCTGGGCAAAATACAGCGAGGGCACCCACAGCCACGGACTTTTCGCTTGCGAAGTTTGCATAACTCTTTCGTGATCGGGTGAAGAGAACCGCTGTGCCCGGCAACGCCCGCGCCGGCCTTGCTCTTACCCGGCCAGGGCTTGCCGCACGCTGCCGCGCGCCGTTTCCAACAAGGCGCGTGCTTCCTCGACACCAGTTTGTTTGGACAAGGCCACGATGGCGGTCTTGACGTGGAAATCGCACTGTTCCAGCACGGCGCGCGCGGCGTCTTCATCGGCGCCGGTGGCGAACGAGGTCAGGCGGATGGCGCGGCGTACCAGCTTGGCGTTGGTAGCCTTCAAGTCTACCATCAGGTTCCCGTAAACCTTGTTCAAACGCACCATCAATGCACTGGAAAAACTGTTCAGCGCGATCTTTTGCGAGGTGCCGGCTTTCAGGCGGGTGCTGCCGGAAATGATCTCGGCGCCGGTGTCGAGGGTGATGCCGATCTCGGCCTCGAGGGCGATCGGCGCATCCGTGTTGTTGGCAAAGCCGATCGTCAGCGCGCCGGCCGCACGCGCGGCGCGCAGGGCGCCCAGCACATACGGCGTAGCGCCGGAGGCGGCGATCAGCAGGACGACGTCGTTCGCCATCACGTTCACCGAGTGCAAATCAGCCGCACCCTGGACGATATCGTCCTCGGCGCCTTCGACCGCCACGAACATGGCATCGCTGCCGCCCGCCAGCAGGGCCACGGCGCGGCCATGCGGCCAGGAGAAGGTGGGATACAGTTCCACGCTGTCGAGCAGGCCCAGGCGGCCCGAGGTGCCGGCGCCGACGTAGATCAGGCGCCCGCCCGCTTCCATGCGCGGCACGGCGGCGGTCACGGCGGCGGCCAGGCGCGGCGCGGCGGCGCGGACCGCGTTGACCGCATTCAGCTGGTCATCGACCAGCGCGTTCACCAGCTCCGTGGTCGGATACTGGTCGAGCTGGGCATGGTCCAGGGCGGGAGTTTCGGTCTTGAGCATGGTCGCGGCCGTTTGGCGGGATTGTCGATAGAACCAGTGTAATACCAATTACGCAAGCTTTCCCATGAAAGGAAAGGTCGTCATTATTCCGAAAAGTTATGCGCGGCTTACCCCGGTGCGCGCCGCAGCTCGGCCACGAAATCGTAGTAGTCGCTGCGGCAGTAGGAATGGGTCAGCTCGACGGCAACGCCCGACTCCAGATAGCCGACGCGGGTGATGAACAGTACCGCCTGCCCCTCCGGCAAACCCAGCTGCCCGGCCAGCTCCGGCGAGGCATTCATGGCGCGGATATGCTGCAAGGCACGCACCGGCATCTGGCCGCTGCGCTCGAGGTGGGCATACAGCGAATGCGACACCTCCTGCGGCTGCGGCAGCACCGAAGCCGGGATCACGCTGGTTTCATAGGCCATCACCACTTCGTCGGCCAGGCGCAGGCGCTCCAGGCGCGCCACGCGGGCGCCCGGCGACAGGCCCAGCGCCAGCTGTTCGTCGCCGTCGGCCGCCACCACTTCGCGCTTGAGCCAATGCGAATTCGGCGTATAGCCGCGCTGCTGCAATTGCTCGGAAAAACTCGACAGATTCGACAGCGGCTGCTCGATGCGCGGTGCGATATAGTTGCCCGAGCCGCGGCGGCGCACCACCAGGCCCTGCTCGACCAATTGGTCGATGGCCTTGCGGGCGGTGACGCGCGAGACGTCGAGCGTTTCCGACAGGGTGCGTTCCGAAGGCAGGGCCTGGTCGGCCTGGTAGCGCCCCTCGCGCACGTCCTGCATCAGCTTGCGCGCCAGCTGCATGTACAGGGGAGAATTGTCGTTCAGGTCGACCTTGAAATCGGTGAAAGGCTGGTTCATGCACTGGAGTGTAAGCCAGCGCCGCGCTCGCAGCCGCGAAATTTGTCGATGCGTGCGATCGGCATAACGAAAAGTGATGATGCGCGCACGGCATTTCATTGGCGAGCGGACCCATCGCTGCCTATGCTCAGGCAACTATACGGAAAGGACAAGCATGAACCAGGGCAGGCGAACGGTATTGGGAATGGCCCTGCTGGGCGCATTCGAACCCGTCTGGGCGGCGCCGCCGGGCGCCGGACGCGCTCATGCCGGACTGGACCGCGAACTGGCGGCGATCGTCGCTGACCCAAGCTGCGAGCTGGCCAGCCTGTCGGTATTGGCGATCCGCGATGGCAAGGTGGCCTACGAGGGCGCCTTCGGCCGGCGCCGGATAGGCAAGGGCGCCGCACTGGACCTGCCGGCAACACCGGACACCCTGTACCGCATCGCCTCGGTCTCGAAGCTGATGACCACGCTCGGCCTGATGCGCCTGCTCGAGGACGGCAAGTTCGACCTCGACGCCGACGTGTCCGCCTACCTCGGCTTCACGCTGCGCAATCCCCATTTCCCGCAACGCGCCATCACCCTGCGCCACCTGCTGACCCACACCTCCTCGCTGCGCGACGAAGCCGGCTATTCCTTCCCGGCCGGCGCCAGGCTGCGCGATTTCTTCGGCGCGGGCGAAGGCGCGATGTATGCGCGCCAGGCCGGCCCCGGCGAATTCTATGCGTACTGCAACCTCGGCTGGTGCATCATCGGCACCATGATG
>DAMABW010000210.1:0-8013 GCA_031999925.1 Massilia sp.
CCAGGGCCACCACGCCGAGCACGTCGCCGTCGCTGTTACGCACCAGGTCGAGGGCTTGCCATTCGACGAAGAAGTGGGTGCGCGAGCGGACGTTGCGCTGGTACAGGGTGTGCAGCAGGGCGTGGCCGGTACGGTCGGCCGCGGCGCAGGCGCGCTGCACCGGCTTTTCGCCGAAGTTGGCGGTGTGGCCGCCGAACGGACGCTGGTAGATGGTGCCGTCGGGGTTGCGGTCGAACGGCATGCCGAAGTGTTCGAGCTCGTAGACGACCTTCGGTGCTTCGCGGCACATGAATTCGATGGCGTCCTGGTCGCCCAGGTAGTCCGAACCCTTGACGGTGTCGAACATGTGCCAGTACCAGTCGTCTTCGCTCATGTTGCCGAGCGAGGCGCCAATGCCGCCCTGGGCCGCCACGGTGTGCGAACGGGTCGGGAACACTTTTGAGAGCACGGCGACGTTCAGGCCGGCTTCGGTCAGTTGCAGTGCGGCGCGCAGGCCGGAACCGCCGGCGCCGACGATGACGACGTCAAATTGGCGGGTAGGGATTGCAGAATTAAATGCTGCCACGATTAAACACTCCAGAGAATTTGCACAGTCCACACGGCATAGGCCAGCAGTGCGAGCACGGTGGCACATTGCAGGAACAGCTTGATGCCGGCGTTCTTGACGTAGTCCATCCAGATGTCACGCAGGCCGACCCAGACGTGGTAGAACAGGCCGAAGAAGGTGACTGCCGAGAACAGCTTGAACCACTGGCGCGAGAACAGCGACGCCCAGCCTTCGTAGGTGAAATTCTGTGCGGTCAGGAAGGTGCCGAGCAGGATGACGGTATAGACCACCATCAGGATGGCGGTGACGCGTTGCGCCAGCCAGTCGCGCACGCCGTAGTGGGCGCCGACGACGAGGCGGCGCTGGCCGATATTATTCTTGCTTGCCATGATTAGAAGACTCCAAACAGTTTCAGGCCGACGACGACGGTCAGGGCCAGGCTGATCACCAGCACCCAGCGTGCGGTTTTCTGTGCTGCATCCTTGTCCAGGGCCAGGTGGTTATCCATGAACAGGTGGCGGATGCCGGCGGTGAAATGGTGCAGGTAGGCCCACGACAAACCGAGCAGGATGATCTTGACGAACAGGTTGTCGACGATCCCGGCGAAATGGGCGAAGGAAATCTCCGAGCGCAGGCTTTCCTGCAGCAGGTAGAGCAGGAAAGGCAGCATCAGGAACATGCCGAACCCGCTGATACGGTGCAGGATCGACACAATCGCCGACGGCGGTTGGCGATACTTCAGCGTAATGTCTCCAATGTTGACATTACGAATCGGCTGTCCCCTCTTTTGCTGCTTTGTTATGGCTTCGGACATACAACACCTCCTTGACTGACAAAATGTGATTAACCCTTAATTTTCGCCGATTTTTTGATCCGCACCAATATCCGAAACCAGAATATCGGTCAGTCGCGCGGGGAACAGGGTTTTGTTCGGCGCATTCTAAAAACCAACATATTTTAATCGCGTGACGCGATTGTTGCCGGGACCGGTTTGGGCCCGGCAAATTCCTTCAAAAAGCATCGTGCCGATCGGTCGAAACGCATCCCGTACGGTGGGCACTCCGTGCCCACGCGGTACGTGCGGCCGCGTTCCCGTTCGCCGGTCACATCAAACCCGTTCGCGACTACGGAACCGTGATCGGGGGCATCTCCCGAGACGCCACGGGTTTGCCGTTTGCACGATTCGTCCCGGCGTCAACCATGATCCGGGTTCCGCGTGGGCACGGGGTGCCCACCTTACGGTTAGCATCATCGCCGCCTCGACCGATGCGACAACTCACCAGCCGGTAAGAACGCCCTTCATTCTGCTACGACAACTCATTCTGGTAATGATGCTTCGCCGTCGAATACAACCCGCGCCGCAACTCCACCGCCTTGTCCCCATAGGTGAACGACACCCGCTCCGCGCACAGCAGCGGCGTACCTTCGCTCACCCCCAGATATTCCGCAGCCGCGCTGTCGGCGCCGACCGCACGGATCTTCTCGGTCGCGCGGATCATGCGCGTGCCGAATTCCGATTCGAACAGGCCATACATCGGCCCCTTGTATTCCACCAACCGCTCGGCCGTCAGTCCTTTGAACAATTGCCCCGGCAGCCACAACTCTTCCAGGATCGTCGGTGCGCCGTCGAAGGACTGGACGCGCTTGATGTAGACGACCGCGTCGCCCGCCTTCAACTCGAGCAAACGGGCGACCTCGGCCGGGGCGCGGATGCGCTTGACCTCGATGACGCGGTTGTCGGGATGGTGGGGGACGCCCTCGTCGGGCATCAGTTTCAGGAAACGAAAGTGGGCGCGTTCTTCGTGGTGGGTGGCAACGAAGGTGCCCTTCCCTTGCCGGCGCACGACCAGGTTTTCGGCCGCCAGCTCGTCGATGGCCTTGCGCACCGTGCCCTGGCTGACCTTGAAGCGCGCGGCCAGTTCGACCTCGCTCGGCATCAGCTCGCCCGGCTTCCACTCGCCCGCCTGCAGGCTCTGGGTGATCAGCGCCTTGATCTGCTGGTACAGCGGCCGGAACGACGGCGAGCCGTTGCCGCCTGTGCCGTCGCTGTTCGGGTTGGACGAAACTGGATTCATAGACCGCTATTTCACCACGAAAGCCCTTCGTCGTCCAGTGTACACATGGCAAGGACATGTGTCTTATATAAGACATATGATATCAATTGACAGGTGGAAGTGGCGAGGAATACACTCGCGGTCGATTGGAAGCTTGCCGCCCCACGGCCTGCCTCGTCTTGACACCGTTTCGAGGCTCCGCTCCGCTGCATGCATCCACTTGAATACTTGCCTCTTTTGGTATCATTGCAGTTTTCCCAAACAGGCGTATTCTCGGCGTCGACCGTTTTCATTCCCACTTTTGGAGATTCATCATGGCTAAAACCCCACTGCGCGTTGCCGTTACCGGCGCGGCCGGCCAGATCGGCTATTCCCTGCTGTTCCGCATCGCCAACGGCGACATGCTGGGCAAGGACCAGCCGGTCATCCTGCAACTGCTGGAAATCGACAACGAAAAGGCACAGAAAGCGCTCAAGGGCGTCATGATGGAAATCGATGACTGCGCATTCCCGCTGCTGGCCGGCATGACCGCCCACAGCGACCCGATGACCGCCTTCAAGGATGTCGACTACGCCCTGCTGGTCGGCGCACGTCCACGCGGCCCTGGCATGGAACGCAAGGACCTGCTGGAAGCGAATGCCCAGATCTTTACCGTGCAAGGCAAGGCGCTCGACGCCGTCGCTTCGCGTGACGTGAAAGTCCTGGTCGTCGGCAACCCAGCCAACACCAACGCCTACATCGCCATGAAGTCGGCTCCTTCGCTGCCAAGCAAGAACTTCACCGCCATGCTGCGCCTGGACCACAACCGCGCCCTGTCGCAAGTCGCTGCGAAAACCGGTAAACCAGTTGCCTCGATCGAGAAGCTGGCCGTCTGGGGCAACCACTCGCCGACCATGTACGCCGACTACCGCTTCGCCACCATCGACGGCCAGTCGGTGAAAGAGCTGATCAACGACGACGTCTGGAACCGCGACACCTTCCTGCCGACCGTCGGCAAGCGCGGCGCCGCCATCATCGAAGCACGCGGCCTGTCGTCGGCAGCCTCGGCAGCCAACGCCGCCATCGACCACATGCACGACTGGCACGTCGGCACCAATGGCAAGTGGACCACCATGGGTATCCCGTCGGACGGTTCGTACGGCATCCCGGAAGGCACCATGTTCGGCTTCCCAGTGACCATCGAAAACGGCGAGTACAGCATCGTCCAGGGCCTGGAAATCGATGAATTCTCGCAAGAGCGCATCAACCTCACGCTGAAGGAACTGACCGAAGAGCGTGAAGGCGTGGCCCACCTGCTGGCCTAAGCCCGAGTCGCGGCGCCATGGACCCGGCCAAGCCGACCGTGCGCCGCAGCCGCCGCACCCCTGGAAAGGGGTCGGCGGCTTCGTCGTTTTCCACTCCAGCATCTGCATCACACGAGATACAAGAAACACACATGCATCCTTCCGAGGTTTTATTCCAGGGCAAACGCCAGCCGCTCCTTCTTCCCGCCTGCGATCACTATTGCGGCTCGGAGAAACTGATGCGCAAGTCGATGGCCTTGCAACAAGAGCTTGGTCCCGTCTTCGACATCACCTTCGACTGCGAGGACGGCGCCGCCGCCGGCAACGAAGCCGCGCACGCCCAGCTGGTCGCGGATCTCATCAATAGCGAAGACAACCGCCACAAGCGCATCGGCGCGCGCCTGCACGACATCGACAGCCCGTTCTTCGAAAGCGACGTCACGACCATCGTCGGCGGCGCCGCCAACAACCTGGCCTACGTGGTGCTGCCGAAACCGAACGGCGTGGCCGACGTGCGCCGCGCCCTCGAGATCATCAACCGGGTGGCCATTCCCGCCGGCCGTCCGAACGCGGCACCGGCCGCCCTGCCGGTGCACGTGCTGGTCGAGACCCACGGTGCCCTGCGCGAAGCCTACGATATCGCCGCCCTGCCCCAGGTCGAGTGCCTGTCGTTCGGCATCATGGATTTCGTCTCCTCGCACTATGGCGCGATTCCCGCCAGCGCGATGCGCACGCCGGGACAGTTTTCGCATCCTTTGGTTGTCCGTGCCAAGCTGGAAATGGTTGCGGCATGTCATGCGCACGGCAAGGTCGCCTCGCATAATGTGACGACCGAAATCAAGGACAGTGCGGTTGTGGCGAATGACGCACAGCGCGCTGGGGCAATTCGGGTTCACGCGCATGTGGAGCATCCACCCGGACCAGATCAAGCCGATCATCAAGGCGTTCACGCCAAGGCTGTCGGAGGTGAACGAAGCCACCAACATCCTGCAGGAAGCGATGGCGGTACATTGGGGACCGATCGCTCAGCATGGGCGCTTGCACGACCGCGCCAGCTACCGATATTATTGGACCGTTTTGCAGCGCGCGAAGCTGGCCGGCCTGGCGCTGCCTGAATCCGCGGCGGCAATCGTCAACCAAACGGAAATCCACTAATGGCCACCCCAGTCAAACACCTCCTCGCCGCCGGCACTTTTGCGCTCGCGGTCCTCGGCCTGTGCGCCGCTCCAGCCTCGGCAGCCCCTGAAAAGAACCACCCGAAAGCCGCCGATGTTGTAAAAAAGGCGCAAACCAAGAAATCTTCCAAAGGTAAAAAGGCTGCCGCCGTTGCTGCCGCGGCAGGCGCCGGCGCCGCGGTTGCAGCCACCATTGACGAGCCGGAACCGGACATCACCGACACCAAGGTCACCGACTACGCCTGCGAACTGGGCAACGCGATCACGATCTACACGAACGAAAAAGACGACGCGCACATCGCGCTGCGCTGGAAGAAGCGCCTGCACCGCCTCGAGCGCGTGGGCACGACCACCGGCGCGCTGCGCTTCGAGAACAAGAACTACGGTCTGATCTGGATCGGCATCCCGGCCAAGGGCATCCTGCTCGACTCGAAGCTGAACCGCCAGCTGGCCAACGAATGCAAGAACGCGGAGCAGTCCAAGCCGCTGGTGACCGCCGGCCTGGAAGAAAAGAAAGGCTGATGCAAAGTGGAGGCCGGCCCTGCGTCGGCCGATTTCCTTGCTCACGCTGATTATTAGTTTAGTAGCAATAACAAGAGACCCCTACTGAAGGAGAGCTTATGTCTCGCAACACCCTGAACACGCTGAAGGACTTCCCGCTCGCGGGCGGCCAGTCCGGCCAGTTCTATTCGCTGCCGGCACTGGGCGAAAGCCTGGGCGTGAACCTGTCGCGCCTGCCGGTGTCGATCCGTATCGTCCTCGAATCCGTGCTGCGTAACTGCGACGGCAAGAAGGTCACCGAAGAGCACGTTCGCCAGCTGGCGAACTGGGGCGCGACCGCCGAGCGTACCGACGAGATTCCATTCGTCGTGGCCCGCGTCGTGCTGCAAGACTTCACCGGTGTGCCGCTGCTGGCCGACCTAGCCGCGATGCGCAACGTCGCCGCGAAAACCGGCGCCGATCCGAAGAAGATCGAGCCGCTGGTGCCGGTCGACCTGGTGGTCGACCACTCGGTCACCATCGACCACTTCCGCGAGCCGGGCGCGCTCGACCTGAACATGAAACTGGAATTCCAGCGCAACAACGAGCGCTACCAGTTCATGAAGTGGGGCATGCAAGCCTTCGACACCTTCGGTGTCGTGCCACCAGGCTTCGGTATCGTCCACCAGGTCAACCTGGAATACCTGGCGCGCGGCGTCATGAAGAACGGCGACACCTTCTACCCTGACACCCTGGTCGGCACCGACTCGCACACCACCATGATCAACGGCGTCGGCGTCGTCGGCTGGGGCGTGGGCGGCATCGAAGCCGAAGCCGGCATGCTGGGCCAGCCTGTGTACTTCCTGACCCCGGACGTCATCGGCGTCAACCTGAAGGGCAAGCTGCGCGAAGGCTGCACCGCGACCGACCTGGTGCTGACCATCACCGAACTGCTGCGCAAGGAAAAAGTCGTCGGCAAGTTCGTCGAGTTCTTCGGCGAAGGCACCCGCTCGCTGTCGACCACCGACCGCGCCACCATCGGCAACATGGCGCCTGAATACGGCGCGACCATGGGCTTCTTCCCGGTCGACGAAGCGACTGTCGACTACTTCCGCGGCACCGGCCGTACCGAAGAAGAACTGGCTGCCTTCGAGAACTACTACAAGGCCCAGGGCATGTTCGGCATCCCGCAGGAAGGCGAGATCGAGTACACCCGCGTCGTCACGCTGGATCTGTCGACCGTCACGCCATCGCTGGCCGGCCCGAAGCGTCCGCAAGACCGTATCGAACTGGGCCACGTGAAGAACACCTTCACCGAACTGTTCAGCAAACCAACCACCGAGAACGGCTTCAACAAGTCGGCCGACGACCTGTCAAAGGTCTACGAGACCACCAACGGCGTGCGCGTGAAGAACGGCGACGTCCTGATCGCCGCCATCACCTCGTGCACCAACACCTCGAACCCGAGCGTGCTGCTGGCTGCCGGCCTGCTGGCCAAGAAAGCCGTCGAGCGCGGCCTGACCGTGGCGCCGCACATCAAGTCCTCGCTGGCCCCTGGATCGCGCGTCGTCACCGAGTACCTGACCGCCGCCGGCCTGCTGCCTTACCTGGAAAAGCTGGGCTTCGGCGTGACCGCCTACGGCTGCACCACCTGCATCGGCAACGCCGGCGACCTGACCCCGGAACTGAACGCCGCGATCGTCCAGAACGACATCGTCGCTTCGGCCGTCCTGTCGGGCAACCGTAACTTCGAAGCACGTATCCACCCGAACATCCGTTCGAACTTCCTGGCCTCGCCACCGCTGGTCGTCGCCTACGCGATCGCCGGCAACATGACGCGCGACCTGATGACCGAACCGGTCGGCAAAGACAGCAACGGCGTCGATGTCTACCTGGGCGACATCTGGCCTAGCTCGCAGGAAGTGGGCGAACTGATGCGCTTCGCGATGAACTCGGAAGTCTTCAAGAAGAACTACGCCGACGTCAAGGGCAACCCTGGCGCCCTGTGGGAACGCGTGTCGTCGACCGAAGGCCAAGTGTACAACTGGCCTGAATCGACCTACATCGCCGAACCGCCGTTCTTCAGCGACTTCGAGATGACCCCGAAAGCGGCCGCCACCGGCATCCAGGGCGCGCGCGCACTGGGCGTGTTCGGCGACTCGATCACCACCGACCACATCTCCCCGGCCGGTTCGATCAAGGAAGACGGTCCTGCCGGTAAATGGCTGAAGGACCACGGCGTGCTGAAGGCCGACTTCAACTCCTACGGCTCGCGCCGCGGCAACCACGAGATCATGATGCGCGGCACCTTCGCCAACGTGCGTATCAAGAACAAGATGATCCCGGCCAAGGCCGACGGTTCCGCGGTCGAAGGCGGCATCACCATCCACCAGCCGACCGGCGAACAGATGTCGATCTACGACGCGGCCATGAAGTACGTGGCCGAAGGCACCCCGACCATGGTGTTCGGCGGC
>DAMABW010000211.1:0-7251 GCA_031999925.1 Massilia sp.
CCTGACCAAGCCGAGCCGCCTCACCGACGAGGAATTCGCGATCATCAAGAAGCACCCGCGCGACGGCTACGACATCCTGCGCCAGAACCCCGAGATCGGCCAGATCCCGCTCGACATCACGCTGCACCACCACGAGCGGTGCGACGGCAGCGGCTACCCCGACCTGCAAAAGGACGGTGAAATCAGCGAGCTGGCGCAGATGGCGGCGATCGTCGACGTCTACGACGCGATCACCTCGGACCGCAGCTACCACAAGGGCATGCCGGCGGCCGATGCGCTGCGCAAGATCTACGAGTGGAGCAAGTTCCACTTCAGCCCCGCGCTGACCCAGGAATTCATGCGCTGCGTAGGCATCTACCCGGTCGGCACCATGGTCATGCTGGAGTCGGGACGCCTGGGCGTGGTCGTCGAGCCGCACGAGAGCAATCTGCTGACACCGAAAGTGAACGTGTTCTTCAACACGAAAAGCCAGACCTATGTCCGGCCCGAGCTGCTGGACCTGTCGCGTCCGTTCGGCTTCGGCGGCGGCGACAAGATCCTGCGCCACGAGTCGCCGGACAAGTGGCAGGTGGACCCGAACCGCTTCCTGTTAGTGGCTTAGAAGAATTCCGCCGTATCGTTCGAGGCCACGGTCTGCAGCAGGCCCTGCTCGACGAGCTCGGTATAGTGGCAGGCCTGGTTGCGGCCATGGGTCTTGGCGAAGTACAGGGCCTGGTCGGCGTGGCCGAGCGTCACCACCGGCGAATCGAAACGGCTGATGCTGACGAAACCGACGCTCACCGTGACCCGGCCGACTTGCGGGAAGTCGTAGGCTTCGATATTCGCGCGGAAGCGGTCGATGATGCGGCGCGCATTCTCCAGCGTGGTGGCGCGCAGCAGCACCACGAACTCTTCGCCGCCGAAGCGGAACACCCGGTCCTGGGCGCGGAACGAGGCTTGCAGCTGGTTCGCGATCAGGATCAGCACTTCGTCGCCGTACAGGTGGCCGAAAGTATCGTTCACCTGCTTGAAATGGTCGACGTCGACCACCGCCAGCAACTGCTTTTCCGCTTCGTGGTGATGGCGCCGTTCCGGCTGGCCGGGCTGGCGTGCCTCCTGCTCGCAGGGGTACTGGAGCATGCGCGCCAGCTGGTCCTCGAAGGTCTTGCGGTTCAGCAGGCCGGTAAGCGAATCGCGTTCGCTGTAGTCGAGCAGGTTCTGGAAATTCCGGTAGACGCCAACGATGCCCGCCACCGTGTGGATGGTCTGGGCCGGGAAGGGCGCGTCGCGCACGATCTCGAGGCAGGTGTCGGCCTTGTCGCCGAACCAGATCGGCAGCCACAGGGTACGGGTGCCATCGGGCGCGACGGCTTCGGTGCTGGTCTCGCGTGCGGCCAGGCAGGCGGCCAGTTCGGGAAGGGCGCTCAGCGGCGCGCCGGGAGTGGCGCTGTCGAGGGCTTCGTGGACCTGGGCCCCGGCGCCGGCTTCGATACTGGCGCGGGCCCGCACATGGGGCTGGCCGGCGATGTTATACAGGGATAAGACCCGTGTCCGGGCGGCGGCGGCCAGTTCCTGCACTGCTGCGATGACCGAGATGTCGAGCATCGCGTGGTCGCGGTGGCCGGTCATGTCCACCATGTGCTTCAGAAGGGAATCCATGTCATTCTCAGAAATGTAATCTGCCCACTCGCCGTTGCACGGCGCCCTGCTGCTGCTCTACAGAAGCTGAAATTTCCAAAGAGCAAGCGAAACAGCATAATGCTTTTTTGCATTTACAGCAATAATTTCGCCTCTTTTTTGGCGAAACTGTAACAGTCCATTCTCGCGTTTGCGACCGATCAAGAATTGCCGCAAGTAAATAATTCCCATGGGAAAACTTGCGTGCAGTCAAGTTGCCACACGGCATCAAAACATATGATGAACTCACTGAAACGGAAACGACAAAGCAGCGTCAGCCGAGTCAGGAAGTAGCTCCGTTTCAGGGTTGTTCTTATAAACCACCATATGGAGTTTGTCATGAAAACCATCTTTACCGCTATCCAAGCCTTTGTTGCTGACGAAGACGGTGTGACTGCCATCGAGTATGGCCTGATCGCCGCCCTGGTTGGTGTTGCAATGGTGACGGCAGCGACCGAGCTCGGTGAGCAAATCTCGGCTACCTTCGACGGCGTCAAGCAAGCGCTGATCGACGCACTGGCTGACTAAGCGCATCTGGTCTTGCCCTCCGGACTTCGGCCCGGAGGGCTTTTTTTTTGAGGAGCGCAATCATGCCTGTGCAAACCTGGCTTGACCTGATGCTGCTTGTCCTGGTTGTCATTGCCGCGGTCACCGACCTGGCAATCCGCAAGATCCCGAATCTCCTGCTGCTCGCCGCCTGGTGCGGCGTATTCGGCCTGCACCTTTCCGGCGTCACGCCCGCCGGTTCCGCCGGCAGCGCGCTCGGCGGCGCCGCGGTTGGCTTCGCCATGTTCATTCCCCTGTATGCGCTGCGCGGCATGGCCGCTGGCGACGTCAAGCTGATGGCCACCGTTGGCCTGTTCTTCGGACCGGGCCAGACCGTCCACGCCTGCATCCTGGCCTGGTGCGCGGGCGGCGTCATGGCGCTGCTAATCATTCTCGTCACCGGCCGTTGGCAGCTGGCCTGGAACGGCGTGCGCAAGCTGATGCTGTCGCTGCTGCCCTTGCCGCTATTGGCATGGCTGCGGGTCGGAGCCGGGCCTGCCTCGGCCCCGGATGGCACTGCGCCGCAAAGCGCCGGCTCGATGCCGTATGGCTTGGCGATTGCATTGAGCGCACTCTGGCTGCTGGCCCAGCACTACCGCGGCTGAGGGCTGCAGCTTGCTGCATCTCAAAGGCGGCACGGACCGCCTCGCTAGAATCAATGACGTCAGGAAATATTTTTCGATGTGATGTTGGCTGTGGCACGAGGAGAAATGCGATGATCGAAACGCTGTCGTGGAGCCCCGGAACCGCCGCCGAGCGTATGCCGCCGGCTGCGCCGCCGGGCGAGCTGGAGGTGATGGCGATCCTGCCGCGCCAGGCCAAGTCGGTCAGCGACACCGGGCTCGATGCGCGCCTCGTGGCGGCGCTGGTGCTCAAGACCTTGCACGAGACCGGCCGCGCGCCGCTGCCGCTGCTGGCCGGCAGGCTGCGCCTGTCGGTGAGCGTGCTGCGCGAAGTGCTGGCCGGGCTGATGAGCGACCAGCAGGTGGAGGTGGCCTGGTGCGGCGAGTCGGATATCGACGTCCAGTACCAGCTGACCCCGATCGGCCAGCGCGCCGCGCTCGACGCATCGGCGGAATGCCGTTATGTCGGCCCGGCGCCGGTGACGCTGGCGGCCTGGCGTGCGATGGTCGAGCGCCAGTCGCTGCGCCAGCCCGGCGCCAGCCGCCCGAGCGCCGCCGACCTGGCCGCGGTGCTGGCCGACGACGGTCTCGATGCGGGCCAGCGCGACCTGTTGGGCGCGGCCCTGCATGCCCAGCGCGCCCTGCTGCTATATGGCCCCAGCGGCAGCGGCAAGACGACGCTGGCGCGCAAGCTGGCGCGCCTGCTGCCGGGCGCGGTGGCGGTGCCTTATGCGGTACTGATCGGCGGGCGCATCGTCCGCCTGTACGACCCGGCCTGCCACCCGGCGCCGCTGCCGATGGCGCGCCAGCAGGAAGAGCGGCGCAGCTGCGATGCGCGCTGGGTGATCTGCCAGCGGCCGCTGGTGCACGTCGGCGCCGACCTGGACGCCGCCGCCTTCGAATTGCGCCACGACGCCGAGCACGGCGCCGCCCATGCGCCGCCCCAGCTGCAGGCGAACAACGGCATCCTCGTGATCGACGACCTCGGGCGCCAGCGCCTGCCGGTGTCGGAACTGCTGAACCGCTGGCTGGGTCCGCTCGACGGCGGCCCGCTGCGCCTGGGACCGGGCCGCCAGGCCGAGATCCTGCCCTTCGACACCCTGCTGGTGTTCGTTACCAACCTGGCGCCGTCGAGCGTGTTCGACCCGGCCATGCTGCGCCGCGTCGGGTATCGCATCGGACTGGGACCGCTGTCCGACGCCAGCTACCGCGCCCTGCTGCGGCGCCAGTGCCGCCTGCGCGGCCTGGATTGTCCGGAGAGCGTGCTCGAGCACCTGGTCACGCGCCTGCACCGCCAGAGCGGCACGCCGCTGCTGGCCTGCTATCCGCAAGAACTCATCGGCCGCCTGTCCGATTTCGCCAGCCTGGCCGGCCACGAGCCGCGCCTGAGCATCGCCGCCCTGGAGCAGGCGTGGAACAGCGTCTGCGCCGGTGCCCCGGTCACGAACCCTGTCGCAGGAATCGCATCATGAAAAACAAGCGCGCCCTTGCCGTGATGGCGGTTGCCATCCTGTTCGGCCTGACGGCCGTGATCCTGGCCTCGCGCTGGCTGCTGATGCAGCCGGGCGCCAGTTCCGGCCACATCGTGGTGGCGGCCACCGACATCAACCTCGGCCAGCGCCTTACGCCCGAGATGCTGAAACTGGCCGAGTGGCCGGCCGACAGTGTGCCGAAAGGCGCCTATGCCGATCAGCAGAAGCTCGCCGGGCGGGTGGTCAAGAGCAGCGTGCTGGCGGGTGAACCAGTCAGCGAAGCCAAGCTGGCCCCGAGCGGCACCCTGGGCGGCCTGTCGGCCCTGATCACCGAAGGCAAGCGCGCCATCACGGTGCGCGTCAACGACGTGATCGGCGTGGCCGGCTTTACCCTGCCGGGCAACTATGTCGACATCATCGTCAGCACCCGCAAGGATGCGCTGCCCGGCGAACACCGCGAGCAGGACATCTCGAAGATCGTGCTCGAGCGGATCCTGGTGCTGGCCGTGGCCCAGGAAGTCAACCGCGACGAAACCAAGCCGCGCGTGGTGAATGCCGTCACGCTCGAAGTCACCCCCGAGCAGGCAGAGACGCTCGATTTGGCGCGCAGCGTCGGCACCCTGTCGCTGGCGCTGCGCAACCAGGTCGATCCGCAGTCGGCCCAGACCGGCGGCGCCACCAAGCTGACGCTGCTGCCGGGCGCGACCCCGCCAAAACCGGTGCCGCCGAAGCCGGCCGCCGCGCCACGTCCGCAAAAGCCGGCCGTGCATCGTGTCGCCACGCCGCCCGTGCGCCGCAACTGCGTGTCCGTCATCAACGGCCTGCACTCGTCGCAAGAGTGCTTCTGAACCCTAACGCGTGCCAGGTGAAACCATGAACACGAGTCCTACGAAAACCCGCCACGCCCGCCTGCTGCTCGGCGGCCTGGCGCTGGCGCTGGCCGGCGCGGCGCAGGCGGCGCGTCCCGCCGTCCAGGCCGACGCTGCAGCGCCCGCCGGCACCCGCGCCGACCTCGGTCCGCGCTGCAGCGGCGAGGCGGCGCGCCCGGCCCAGGTCGCGCTCCAGATGGGCAAGTCGACCCTGATGCGCCTGCAGGAGCCGGTGCAGAACCGCAGCGTCGGCAACCCGTCGGTGGTGCAGGCGATGCTGGTGGCGCCCGACACCATGTACATCGCCGGCATCGACGTCGGCACCACCAACATGATCGTGCAGGGCAGGAGCGGCCTGTGCAGCGTGCTCGACATCACGGTGGCGATGGACCCGAGCGCCTTGCAGGCGACGCTGGCGGCCGTCATGCCCGACGAAAAGGATATCAAGGTGCTGGCCGCCGCGGATTCGCTGATCCTGAGCGGTACGGTGTCGGATGCCACGGCCGTCGCGCGCGCCGCCGAACTGGCCCTGGCCTATGTGCGCAAGCCGCTGCGTCCGATGAACGCGGTGCCGAAGGAACTGGCGCCGGACCAGCAGGGCGCCGCCGCCAGCAACAGCGCGAATGCCGCCAACCTGCGCGTGGTGAACCTGTTGAGCGTGAGCGCGCCGCAGCAGGTGCAGCTCGAAGTCAAGGTGGCCGAGGTGTCGAAGACCCTGCTCGAACGCCTCGAGGCCGGCGCTAGCTGGCGCACCGCTTCCGGCAGCTGGGCTGCCGCCCTGGCCTCGAATTTCCTCTCCGGGAGCACAGGTGGGGGCCTGCGCGCCGGCAAGAGCAACGGCAATGGTTTCGGCCTCGACGCGGAGACCAAGGACAGCCTGGTGCGCGTGCTCGCCGAGCCGAACGTGATGGCGATCAGCGGCCAGGAAGGCAGCTTCCTTGCCGGCGGCAAGTTCTACATCCCGGTGGCCCATGACCGCGACCGGGTCACGCTCGAGGAAAAGGAATTTGGCGTCGGCCTGCGTTTCACGCCGACGGTGCTCAGCGGCGGCCGCATCAACCTGCGCGTGGCGCCCGAAGTCTCCGAGCTGTCGCGCGAAGGCATCGGCATCAGCGCCGCCGGGATGACCGGCGGCGCCATCCTGCCGGTGGTGACGACCCGGCGTGCCAGTACCACTGTCCAGCTGTACGACGGCCAGAGCTTCGCCATTGGCGGCCTGATCAAGAACAACCTGGTCACCAGCCTGAAGGGCCTGCCGGTGCTCGGCGAAGTACCGGTGCTGGGCGCGCTGTTTCGCAGTACCGATTTCCAGCAGGACCGCACCGAGCTGGTGTTCGTGATCACCGCGCGCCTGGTCAAGCCGCTGACGGAAACCGGGTATGCGCTGCCGACCGACCGCGTGGATGCGCCTTCGCGCGCCGCGCTGATGCTGGGTGGACGACTCGAAGGTCCACCGGCGCCGGGCAAGGCCAGTGCCCGTCCGGCCCAGAGCGTCGACGGTTTCGACATCAAATAGGAGGCGGCCATGGCTACCTGCAAGACCATCGCATGCGTGGCGGCGTTGCTGCTCATAGGGGGCTGTTCGACCGCACCGCGCTTCGACAGGAATTTCGGCGCATCGGTGCGCGCCAACCTGGCGGCGCAGACCATCGCACCGCAAAACGGCGCCAATACCAATCCGGCGACCGGCATCGACGGACCGGCGGCGCGCGGCGCCCAGGCCCGTTACCAGAACTCGTTCGCCCAGCCGGAACCGGCGCCGTCCCCGGTCATCAAGATCATGGGCAACACGCAGTGAGCATCGACATGCATGCCCGTGTGCGGGGAACGCGCATGTCCGCGGTCGCGACGCCCTGGCGCCGCGCCCGGCGCCGTCTGGCGCGCTCGCCTCCCATCCTTCACCTGCAACCCGAGTTTCAACGAGGACCGTCATGAAAGCCTTATTGATCAGCCGCGACAGCCTGCTGTATGCCGACATCGCCTCGCAAGGCGCGGCGCGCGTGCCGCCGCTGAATGTCGCCAACAGCCGCGTGTCGATGCGCGAAGCGCTCGACCGCCCCCTGCCCGAAGCGCCTGGCCTGGTGA
>DAMABW010000211.1:7261-7968 GCA_031999925.1 Massilia sp.
GGTGATCGTCGATGCCAGCGCCGGGACGCCCGACGACGCCGACCTGCTCGAACGCCTGGCGCGCCAGTATCCGGAGGCGCAATTCATGCTGCTCACCGGCGAGCACCATACCCAACTCCTGATCCGCGCCATGCGGGCCGGCGTGCGCGAAGTGCTGCAGTTGCCGCTGACGCACCGCGCCTTCCACGAAGCGATGGACCGCATCGCCGCCGCCGCCGGCGTAGCCCAACTGCGTGCGGGGAAGGTGCTTGCCTTTATCGCCTGCAAGGGCGGCAGCGGCGCCACCTTCATTTCGACCAACTTCGGCTACGCGCTGGCGACACTGGCCGAAAAAAAGGTGTTGCTGATCGACCTGCACGGGCAGTTCGGCGACGCCGCCCTGTACGTGTCGGACCAGAAGCCGACCATGACCCTGTCCGACGTCTGCGAGCAGATCGCGCGCATCGACGGCCCTTTCCTGGAGTCCTGCCTGGTGCACGTGACTCAGGGCTTCGGTGTGCTGGCCGCGGCCGACGATCCGGTGCAAACCAAGGAAGCCAAGCCGGAGCACATCGACGCCATCCTGCGCGTGGCGCGCCAGTATTACGATTACATCGTGCTCGACGTCGGTCGCCAGATCGATGCCGTGTCGCTGCGCGCGCTCGACAGCACCGACACCATCTACCCGGTGCTGCAACTGGCCCTGCCCGACATCCGCGATGCCCGCC
>DAMABW010000212.1:0-7917 GCA_031999925.1 Massilia sp.
GAGGTGATGCGCGAAGCCATCATTGCCGGCGCCGACATGATCAACGACATCAACGGCTTCCGGGCGCCGGGCGCGATCGAGGCGGTCGTCAACAGCGATTGCGGCCTGTGCGTGATGCACATGCAGGGCACGCCCCAGGATATGCAGGCCCAGCCGGTGTATGCCGACGTGGTGGCGGAAGTCATTGCCTTCCTGCGCGAACGCGCGGACGCCTTGCTGGCGGCCGGTGTCGACCGCGAGCGCATCTGCGTCGATCCCGGCCTTGGCTTCGGCAAGACGGTCGAGCACAATTACACCTTGCTGCGCAATACGCAGCGCATCGCCGACGAACTCGGCTTGCCGGTGCTGATCGGCCTGTCGCGCAAGTCGATGATCGGCGCCGTCACCGGCCGTCCGGTCGAGGCACGCATGGCCGGCAGCCTGGCTGGTGCGTTGGCTGCGGTGGCGCAGGGCGCTAAAATCGTGCGAGTACATGATGTTGCAGAGACGGTCGACGCGCTGAAGGTATGGCGCGCTGCGACCATTGATTAAGATCCCACAAGAAAGAGAATGAGCATGGCACGCAAATATTTCGGTACCGATGGCGTTCGTGGCCAGGTTGGCGTGGCGCCGATCACCCCCGACTTCGTGATGCGCCTCGGCTACGCGGCCGGCAAGGTGCTGGCGAAGGACAATGCCACGGCTACCCGTCCGACCGTGTTGATCGGCAAGGACACCCGTATTTCCGGCTACATGCTGGAAGCCGCGCTGGAAGCGGGCTTCTCGGCCGCCGGCGTCGACGTGATGCTGGCCGGCCCGATGCCGACCCCGGCGATCGCCTACCTGACGCGCGCGCTGCGCCTGCAGGCCGGTGTCGTGATCTCGGCTTCGCATAATCCTTTCCAGGACAATGGCATCAAGTTCTTCTCGGAACACGGCACTAAACTGCCGGACAGCGTCGAGCTGTCCATCGAAGAGGCGATCGACCAGCCGATGGATTGCGTGTCGTCGGACAAACTGGGCCGTGCGACCCGCCTGCGCGACGCGCAAGGCCGCTACATCGAATTCTGCAAGAGCACCTTCCCGAACGAACTCGACCTGCGCGGCCTGAAGATCGTGGTCGACAGCGCCCATGGCGCGGCCTACAACATCGCGCCGCATGTGTTCCATGAACTGGGCGCGGAAGTGGTCTCGATCGGCGCCACGCCGGACGGCTTCAACATCAATGCCGGCTTCGGCGCCACCGCGCCGAAAGCCCTGTCGCAAGCCGTTGTCGACAACAAGGCCGACCTCGGCATCGCGCTCGACGGCGACGCCGACCGCCTGATCATGGTCGACGCCACCGGCCGCGTTTACAACGGCGACGAACTGCTGTACCTGATGGTGCGCGACCGCATGGCTACCGGCCCGGTGGCGGGCGCAGTCGGCACCCTGATGACCAACATGGCGCTCGAAGTCGCGTTCAAGGACATGGGCATCGGCTTCGCGCGCGCCAAGGTCGGCGACCGCTACGTTCTGGAAGTGATGCAGGAGCGCGGCTGGATCCTCGGCGGCGAAGGCTCGGGCCACCTGCTGGCGCTCGACAAGCACACCACCGGCGACGGCATCGTCTCGGCATTGCAGGTGCTGTCTGCGCTGAAGCGCAGCGGCAAGTCCTTGCAGGAATGCTGCAGCGAACTGAAGCTGTATCCGCAAACCCTGATCAACAAGAAGGTGCCGGCAGGCTTCGACTGGACCCAGGACGCCGCCATGGTGGCCGAAAAGGAAGCCGTCGAGCGCGAGCTGGGCGACACCGGCCGCGTGCTGATCCGTGCCTCGGGCACCGAGCCGCTGATCCGCGTGATGGTGGAAGCGAAGGAAGCCGAACTGGCCGAGAGCATGGCTCGCCGCATCGCCGACAAGCTGGCTGCCTGAACCCGAACCGGGTTCGAGCAGGGCGCACATTGACGCCGCGCCTGGCGGCGAGTAAAATACTTGTATTCGGAGTGTAGCGCAGCCCGGTAGCGCACCTGGTTTGGGACCAGGGGGTCCAAGGTTCGAATCCTTGTACTCCGACCAAAGCTTCATAACGGGCCGTCTTCTGACGGCCCGTTTTCATTTCTCCCGGCAGTTCTGCCGGACACTGACTGCCCATAGCTCAGTTGGATAGAGCATCAGCCTTCTAAGCTGAGGGCCGCTGGTTCGAACCCAGCTGGGCAGGCCATCACAGGATTTTCCCTATCGAATTGATGCGCTGCCAGCGAGCCGAACGGTTTTCCGTCCGGCCCACAACAGCCTCGATCAGCGGCGTCCTTCCTGGATGCCCAGGTACTTCGCTGCTTTCGCATTGGTACGGCTCCACTTCGGCGCCTCGCTGCTGTTGGCGATCTGCCAGATCGCCAGCGCCACCGTACGGTCGACCGCCGCCATGTTCTCGTAGTCGATCTTGTCCCAGTGGTCGCCTGCGCCGTGATAGTCGGGGAAGGCGTAGGCCACGCTCACCGTGTGTGCCGGAATGCCCTGGTCGGCCAGCGCCTGGTTGTCGCTGTGGGCGAAGTACTTGTCGCTGTTCACCGGATGCTTCCAGACCTTGATGCCGGTCTGGTCGCCTGCCTTTTTCAGGATCTCGCCGACATCCGAGAAGTCATACCCGGTAACGGCAAACGCGCGCTGCTGCGGGCCTTCGCTGTCCTCGGTGCGGCCCACCTGCTCGATGTTGATGCCGGCCACGGTCTTGTCGATCGGCACCAGCGGATTGGCGCCGTAATAGCGCGAGCCGACCAGGCCGTGTTCCTCACCGAACACCGTCATGAAGACGATGCTGCGCTTCGGGCGCTCCTTGTTGGCGGCAAAGGCTTTCGCCAGTTCGATCACCGACACCGTGCCGCTGCCGTCGTCGTTGGCGCCATTGAAGATGCCGTCGCCTTCGCCCGGTTTCATCCCTACGTGGTCGTAGTGGGCCGTCACCAGGATGTAGGTGTCCTTCAGGACCGGGTCCGAACCTCGCAGGATGCCGACCACGTTGCGCACCTTGGCGGGGGCCGTTGGTGCGGCGTTCTTGTCGCGGCGCGGGTTGATCTTGTTCCAGTCGGCGGTCTGGAAGTAGGGCTCGTCGCCCAGCGGTTCGAGGCCGGCGGCGCGAAATTGCGAGGCGATGAATTCGGCCGCGATGTCCAGGCCGCGCGAAGGGGTACCGCGACCTTCGAGCGCATCCGAGGCCAGGAAGGCCAGGTTGCCGCGCATGGCCGTGGCCGAGATGCGGTCCAGGATCGGCGCTGCGGCAGCGGGGGCAGCAGATGCGGCCGGGCCGGCGGCGAGGGCGGCCGGCGCAGCGATCGCCAGGGTGGCGAGCATGGCTGCGCGGGAAAGGAGACGTCGGGTCATTGGCATAGGTGGTCCGTAAAGACGAGGAGTTCGGATGAATGAAATGTCAAAACCTTGCAAGTATATCGCTGAGATTTGCACAAGCGGCAACTTTGCGTGCGGCCTGCCGCTTCCGGGATCGAGCTTGTCTGTCTGCAAAGGGACGCCGTGCTGTTGGGCTTCGTGATAGCGTTCCGACATCGCGAACCCATGGGCGGTTCGCTTATCTCGGAGCCTGTATGTCTTTTTGCCGCTTGTTGGGAGGCGCGTTCCTGTCCTTCGTCCTGGTTTGCAGCCTTGCCGGGGGCGCCTTTACACAGGAGATGGAAACCGCCGATACCTATACGCTCAAGCTGCCGGCCGGCGACCCGGCAGCGGCAAACGAGCCGAACGGCAACGTGCAATTCATCGGCACCGCCACGGTCCTGATCCGCTACCGCGGCCTGACCATCATGACCGACCCGAACTTCCTGCACAAGGGCGAGCATGTCCACCTCGGCTATGGCCTGACCTCGCAGCGCCGCACGAATCCGGCCATCGATTTCGACAAGCTGCCCCCGATCGACCTGGTGATCCTGTCGCACATGCACGACGACCACTTCGACAAACTGGTCCAGGAAAAGCTGCCGCGCAACACGCCGATCGTCACCAACAAAGAAGCGAGCGAAGCCCTGAAACGCCTCGGTTTCACCCAGCGGTTCGCATTGAGCGTCTGGGACCGGCTCGAAGTGACCAAGGGCGACGCGCGCGTGCGCATTACTTCCGCGCCCGGACGGCATGGCGCCGCCGGGGTCGCGGTGCTGCTGCCGAAGGTAATGGGCAGCGTGCTCGATTTCGGCGCGAATGCCGATACGCCCGACTACCGCATGTACATCAGCGGCGACACCCTGGTCTACGACGACATCCAGACCATCCCGCAGCGCTTCCCCGGCATCGACCTGGCCCTGCTGCACCTGGGCGGCACCCGCATCCTGGGGGTGTTCAAGGTGACGATGGACGGCAAGGACGGCGTGCAGATGCTGCAGGTCATCCGCCCGAAAAAGGCGATCCCGATCCACTACGACGACTACGATGTGTTCAAGTCGCCGCTGGCCGATTTTGCGCGCGAAGTGAAGGCGGCAGGGCTGGAAGAGAGCGTCGTGTACCTGGCGCACGGCGAAAGCTATACCTTCACGCCACGCCAGCGCTGAAGCCCTTACGGCCTGTTCATTGCCCGAGCAGGCTGCCGCCGACCGGGGACTGCGGATCGATGGTCGACAGTTCGGTGTCGTACTCGTGCGGCATCACCACCGGCACCTGCAGGCAGATGCTTTTGGTCGGCAGCACGGTTTCCCAGGCACGCACGAGTTCGCGGTAGGCCACGCCCACCGGACGGATCTTGCGGTCGAGGTCGAACAGGCCGAGGGCGTTCACGTTGCCGTTGTCTTCGCGCAGCGCACTGTCCCAATCGACCTGGTCGGTGAGCGAATACCAGGTGAAACCGATCAGCGGCACGCCGTTGTTGCGTACCCGTAGCACGTTCGCCCATTCCTTTTTCAGCCAATACACGGCTTCGTCGCCGGCCGGACCCTGGCACAGGTTCGTTTCCGTGTGCATCACCGGCAAGCGGTAGCGGTTGTAGTACTGGTGGGTAATGACCGCATAGCCGAAGATTTCGCCGGCCGCGCGCGTCATGCCGTCGGCAGAGACGTAGTGCTCGTTGGTCTGGTAATAGTCGTTCCCCATGATGCAGTGGTGCTTCAGGTTGTGCTGGAGGAAGAAGTGGTATTCCTCGCGCGACATGCCATTGTCCAGCAGGTATTCGTACATCTCGGAGTCGACCCGGCGGCCATAGTTCAGGTCGAGGGCCAGGAAGCGGCGTGCATTGTTGAGTTCGGCAGGGCCGATGGCGTCCGGGGCCTCGGCGTGGAAGTATTCGGTCGACTCGCTCTGGATGAACAGGGCGTCGGGGCGCACCTTCAGGATGGCGTGCATGGCCAGGATGTTGGCCTTCACCACGTGCTTGATGGCCGTCACGAACGCGGCATCGGTGCGCATCTGCTCGTTCCACCAGCCGTACAGCGTCGAGAACACGGCGCAGATCCACATCTCGTTGATCGGCGTGTACATTTGCACCCAGGGATAGCGCTGCGCAAAGGCGCCGGCGTAAGCCGCGAACAGTTCGGGGAAATCGGGATTCTGGAAGTTGCCGATCCAGTCGGGCACGCCGAAGTGGCAGAGGTCGACGATCGGCGCAATGTTCCGGCGCCGCAGATCGTTGAAGGTCAGGTCGGCGAATTCCCAGTCGTAGCGCTCGGGGCCCAGATAGCAGCGGTGCAGGGGAGGGCCGTAGCGCAGCACGCGCAAGCCGAGTTCCTGGACCAGGTCGAAGTCGAGTTTCCAGTGCTTGTAATGGCCGCATTTCTCGAGCTCGTCCATCCGCTTGCGGCCGCCATTGATGGTGGGATTGCTGTTCTCGATACCTGTCGCGAAAATGAAACCTGGGTGCATGCAGCTCCTCCGTTCGTCGCCTCGTGCCTTCAGTATCATCCACGCATCCGGGGAATGCTAGCGTGCGCAGTGTTCCTTAAGTAAACGTTAAGCTGTGAACTCATCCATACCGTCCACGCGCATGCCCCACGCCGCCCCAGCACGCCACGCTTCCGATCGCGCCAATCGCCGCATGCTGGCCGGCCTGGTGCTGTCGCTGCTCGTGCATGCGCTGATCCTCGCGATCCAGTTCGGCGTGCCGGGCATGCAGGCGGGGAGCGCAGGACCGATCACGGTGACGCTGGCGCCCGCGCCACCTTTGCCATCGGCGCCGCCCGTGCCGCCCGCCACCGAACCTGCACCCTTGCCTCCGCCCGACATCGCACCAGCGCCGCCGCCGCCGCTGGCTGCGGCGCCGCTTGCGGCTCCCAGGCCGCCGGTATCCGGTTTCCAGTTGCGCGACCCGGTGCCGCTCGCACCGCCGCCGGCGCCCGCCAAGCCCGCGCGCCAGCTGGCCAAGCGCCGCCGCCCGGCACGCCGACCCGCATCGCCACCCATCCAGCCTGTCCTCGACACGCCGGTCATTGCCCAGCTGGACGATCCGACGTCCGCCTTCAGGCTGCCGCCGCTGGAGCTCGATGCGCCGCCCGATTTGCCAGACGCGACGGAGCCCACCCGGGACGATCCCGAGACCCTCCCGGATGCACCGGTGCTCGCCGCTGACGGGGCCGAGGATGGAGCCAATGCCGCAGCGGAAGCGCGCCGGCAGGAAGACGAACGCCTCGCCGCCGAGCAGGCCGCGCGCCTGGCACGCGAGGAGGAAGAGCGTCTTGCCAGCGCGCGCCTGGCCGCCGAGGAAGCAGCCCGGCTGGCGGCCGAACAGCGCAGGATCGAGGACGAGCGCCGGCGCGCGGACGACGCGCAGCGCCTGGCCCGCCAGCTTGCCGCCGAGGAGAGTGCGCGCCTGGCCCAGGCGCAGCGCGAGCAGGAAGCCGCGCAGGCGCATGAGCGCCAGCTGGCCCTGGAGCGGCAACAGGAGGCGGCTGCCCAGGCCCTGGCCGAGCAGCAGCGTGCGAGCGCGCGCCAGCGCGAGGAAGCGCAGCTGCGCGAACGTGCCCTGGCCGCACAACGCGAAGAAGCATTGCAGCGTGAACGTGCGCTCGCCCGGCAACGCGACGAGGCGCAGGCGCGCGAACGCTTGTTGGCCCGGCAGCAGGAGGAACAACGGATCGAGGAGGAACGGCGCGCGCGCGAAGCGGCCCAACTGGCGCAGGCGCGCCGCGCCGCCGAGGAAGAAGCGCAGCGCCTCGCCATGGAGCGCCAGCGCGAGGCCGAGGCGGCGCGCCGCCTGGCCGAGCAGGTCGAACGGCAGCGCGAAGAGGAAGCGGCACGCCGCCGCGCCGAACAGCTGGCGCAACAGAAGGCGCAGGAACAACGGCAGGCCCAGGCCGAGCTCCAGCGCGCCCAGGACCTGGCGCGGCGCGCGGCCGACGAGGCGGCCCTCGCCGAGCGCGCCCGCGCGCCGGGTGCCGGCGGCCTGAATGCCGGCAACGGCGCCGGGCTGGCCTCCGGACCGGGCAGCGGCAGCGGTTCCGGCGCAAACGGCAGCATCCCGCGCGGCATGCTCGGCAGCGACCTGGCCTTGCGCGCGCGCGAGCTGATGCGCGGGATCGACGTTCCCGTGGACCCGCCTTCGGCGCTGCGCGCGGCCCAGCAAGCCAGGGATGCGCGCCGGGTCGCGGTCGCGCCGAACGAACGCGACGTGCCACTGCGCATGTACGTCGAGAGCTTCCGCCAGAAAATCGAGCGCACCGCCGCGCAGATCCAGATGCGCGTCGCCGCCGCGCCGGCCCGCTACGATCCCCTGGTCAGCGTGGCGGTGCGCAGCGACGGCAGCATCGACGACGTCGTCATCCTGCGTTCCAGCGGGCGTGCCGACACCGACGAAGCCGTGCGCCGCATCGTCCACCTGAACGCGCGCTACGCGGCATTCCCGCCAAACGTGGCGGCACGTTTCGACGTCATCGAGATCCGCCGTATCTGGACCTTTGCCGAGACCCTGAAGCTGCTCGAAGAGGTGCGCTGAGGACGCCATCCGTCCATGCGCAAGGAATGGGCGCTGGCCGG
>DAMABW010000213.1:0-7905 GCA_031999925.1 Massilia sp.
GCGTGGTCCTGCTCGGGCCGAAGGAGTTGCAAGGCCAGACAATCGACCTGCCGAGCTTCCAGGCGGCGCAAAGGCAGGACAGCGGCTTCCTGGTCGAGCGCTGGCCGGATGGTCATTCCTACCTGGTCGGCTATGCGCGCAGCAAGGGTTTCGAGACCTATCCCGGCCTGGGCTGGACCGTGCTGGTGCGCCAGACCGTCAGCGACGCCTACGCCCCGGCCCTGCGCCTGCGCGAGCGCGCGCTGTGGAGCGGCATCGCGCTGGCGGTGCTGGTGTCGGTGGTGGGTGTGCTGGTGGCGCGCTACATCACGCGCCCGCTCGGCCAACTGGTACGCGAGGCCGGCCGCATCCGGCGCGGCGACAGTGTCCGGCTCGACAGCAGCAACAGTACCTATGTCGAGGTCGAGCGTCTGTCCGAGACCCTGAATGCGCTGGTGAGCGACCTGGTGCAGGGGCGCGCCGAACTGCAAGGCCTGAACGCGACCCTGGAAGCGCGGGTCGAGGCGCGCACCGCCGAACTGGAGCGCGCGCTGGTGGCGGTGCAGGCCAGCGAGCAGCGCGTGGGCGCGATCGTCGAGGCGGCGCAGGACGCCTTCCTCGGCGTCGACTTGCGCGGCCTGGTCACCGACTGGAACAGCGCCGCCGAGCGCATGTTCGGCTGGAAGCGCAGCGAGGTGCTGGGCTGGCCGATGGCCGAGCTGATCGTGCCGCAGCGCTTCCGCCAGAGCACCGTGCGCGCCATCGAGCAATTCCGCGCCACCGGCCACAGCGTGCTGCTGGAGCGGCGCGTCGAGCGGCTCATGATCAATCGCCAGGGCATCGAGTTCCCCATCGAGATGACAGCGGCCCTGGCCGGCGGCAGCGACGGCGTATTCTTCGCCGTGTTCCTGCACGATATTTCCGAGCGCAAGAAGGTGGACCGCATGAAAAGCGAGTTCGTCTCCACGGTCTCGCACGAGTTGCGCACGCCGCTGACCTCGATCCGCGCCTCGCTGTCGATGCTGGCCGAAGGCATGGCTGGCGAGCTGCCGCCCGACGTGGCGCAACTGGTGAACCTGGCCAACGAAAGCAGCGAGCGCCTGGTGCGGATGGTGAACGACGTGCTCGACCTGCAAAAGATCGAAGCCGGCGGCATGCACTTCGAACGGCGCCCGCAACTGCTGCTGCCGGTAGTCGAACACGCGCTCGATTCGATGCAGGGGTATGCCGGGCAACATGGCGTGCGGCTGGCGCTGGAATGCAGCGAACCGGCGCGCGACCTCGCCGCCGCCATCGACCGCGACCGACTGGTGCAGGTGCTGACCAACCTGCTGTCGAATGCGGTGAAGTTTTCGCCGGGCGGCGGCACGGTGACGCTGGTGCTGGCCGAACACGGGGAGTGGGCGAGGCTGGCGGTGCGCGACCAGGGGGCGGGGATTCCGGCGGAGTTCCAGGCGCGCGTGTTCCAGCGCTTCGCGCAGGCGGACGGGGCGGATACGCGGCAGAAGGGCGGAACCGGGCTGGGCTTGAGCATCACCAAGAGCCTGGTGGAGGAGCATGGGGGGCGGATCGGGTTCGAGACCGCAGCGGGAGAGGGGACGACGTTTATTGTCGATCTACCGCTGGTGCAGGGCTAGCCTGCACCTGTCCGAACCTCGGTCCTCCTTGTGACCGTTCAGGCGCCGAAGGCACCGTCGATGGTGTGTATCGCGCCGGTCACGAAGCCGGCTTCCGGTCCGGCCAGCCAGGCCACCATGCCCGCCACCTCGTCGGCACGGCCATGGCGCTTGATCGCCATGAAGCTGTGCATCAGTTCCTTCATCGGGCCGTCCGCCGGATTGGCGTCGGTATCGATCGGTCCCGGCTGCACGACATTGATGGTGATGCCGCGCGGGCCGAAGTCCCGTGCCAACCCGCGCGCCAGGCCTTGCAGCGCCGACTTGCTCACGGCATAGGAAGCCATGCCTGGCAAGGGCATGCGGTCGCCGTTCACCGATCCGATCACGATGATGCGCCCGCCTTCGGGCATGCGCCGCGCCGCTTCGACGGATGCGTGATACGGCGCGTGAACATTGATGCGGAATAAACGATCGACCGCATCCGGATCCTGTTCCAGCGCATCGCCGAAGATGGCAATGCCAGAATTGACCACCAGCACGTCCAGCGGGCCGCTCGCACGCACCCTCTCAATGACGGCATCCCGGTCGGCGCTGTCCGTCATGAACGCGGTGCTGCCCGTTTCGCTTGCGAGACGCTGCGCCGCTTCGGGCGAGCCCGCATAGGTGAACGCCACCTTCGCGCCGTCGGCGGCAAATCGCCGTACGATCGCCGCACCGATGCCGCGGCTACCTCCCAGTACCAATACCGACTTGTTCGTAAAATCCGTCATGATCGCTCCTTTCGATTAATGTAGTGGATGATACAATATGCCTCATTGTCGCAGTCAAGCTATTTCTGTAATCATGACTACAAAAAATGTATCCGTCCGGGGCCGCCCCCGGCAATTTGATCTGGATAGGGCATTGGCCAGCGCCCAGCAACTGTTCCATGAAAGGGGCTACGATGCCGTGAGTGTTGCGGACCTAACCAGGACGCTCGGCATCAATCCGCCCAGCTTCTACGCTGCGTTCGGCAGCAAAAGCGGGTTGTATGCGCGGGTACTGGACCGCTACGCCGCAACCGGAGCCGTGCCCTTGCAGGCGATATTGCAGGCCGACCAGCCGCTGGCGGTGTCGCTCGGGGAGGTCCTGGTGCAGGCTGCCCGGATGTATGCGGCCGATGCCGCCGCTACCGGCTGCATGGTCCTGGAGGGAACGCGCTGCAACGATCCGGAGGCGCGCGACGCCGCGGCGGGTTTTCACGTTGCCGCGCAAGATGCGATCCGGCAGGCCATCGCGGAACGCTATCCGCTCGAAGCGGACCGGTTGGCGGATTTTGTCAGTACCGCCATGGCCGGACTGTCTGCCAGTGCCCGCCATGGACAAAGCCTGGAACGGCTTGTCGCCACCGCGCGGCTGGCTGGCATGGCGATCGCGCAAGTGCTTCCGGCCGGATCGTCGGGCACGGATTGATGTGGCCGGCCAGTGCGCCGGCTGGTGTTTTCAGCGCCAGCCGTGCAGCGCAATTCCCGCAAACCCCGGCCAGGCGCCGAGATCGCGTTCGAGTTCCGGCAGCAGCGTGCGCAGTGCGGCCTTGTTTCCATGGAAGCTGGTGGCGCTGCCATCGAGCGTGCGTTCGCTGCTGAAGCGGTACAGGGGCGCATTCGCGCGCTTCACCGGCTGGCGCAGCAGCACCAGCACCGGCACCTCGCCCGCCTGCGCCAGCAGCAGGTCGCCCGCCTCATTCGCATCGGCGCGCACGTAACGGCGCTGGCGCTCGGGCGCGACGCGGCCTGCTTCCAGCGCGATGTGCACGCGCTTGCCATGCTGCGCCGACCAGTCCAGGAAGGGCGCAGCGAAGGCATGGATCTGGTCCGGCGCGGTGCGGTAATCCATCACCGCGAGGCCATCGGCCACCTTGGCAAGCCCGTCGAGCAGTTCGGTCTTGTCCCACCACCAGAACGGCACCACGTAGTCGATCGCCATGTCGCCGGCCGCCTCGCGCAAGGCGCGCGCCATTGCCAGGTACTCGCGGTCGCGGTCCGCCGGCGCCAGCACGGCATCCGGCAGCAGATACGGCTCGATGTCGAACTGCATCGCGCGCAGGCGTTCTTCCGGCGCGGCTTCGCGGTTGTAGGCGGCAAAGGCGCGCGCGCGGTCGGCGGTGGCGGCGCGGTGGTTCGCCAGCACCATGTGCGGATCGCCTTCGACGCTGGTCACCGCGATCCCGGCCGCATGCGCCTTGCGCACGAAGGCGCGCAGCTGCGCCGGATGACGCACCCTGGGGCCGTCGAGCGTGACGACGATGAACAGCTCGCCGATGGCTTCGCGTTTGGCCCAGGCCAGCAAGGCGTCGCCTCGGTCCATCCACTCGCTGCGGTCCCAGATCCAGGTGCTGCGCGGCGCCGGTTTGGCGACGGCCGGTTCCAGGCGCAAGCTGTCCAGGTTCAGGGTCGCCGCTTCAGCCGGACAGAGAATCACGAACTGGCGCCAGCCGGCGCGGTCCAGTTGCGCCGGCAAAGGCAGCGTGGTGCTGCGCGGCGCAGACGACACGCCCAGTTCGCCGACCGCATGCGAGGACTCGCGCGCCGCCGAGACGGCATCGGCCGCATGCACCGAAAAGGCACCACTGGCCGCATAGTCGGCGCCAAGCGTGACCGAGGCCAGCGGCATCTTCCAGGCGCCGTCCAGCAGCACGCCCGCGGCGCGCGTGCCGGCACGGCAGGCGATGCGCAGCTTGTCGCCGGCGTGCGCGATGCTGACGCGTTCTTCCACGCCGAAGGTGCGCACGCGTGCATCAGGCAGCAGATTGGTCCGCAGCGGCATCGGTTCGCGGCGCGCCTTGGCGCCGGCCGGATCCGGCTGCGGCAGGTCGTGGCTGCTGGGCGCAAAGGGTTTGTCATTGGCCGGGCCGTAGAGCAGGATGGTGCGCGCCGGCTTGTCTTGCGGCGCCAGCGGGTACAAGGCCTCGATCTGGCCCGCATCGACGCCGAGCGGCAGGGCGCGGCAACCGGGCAACTGCGCGCTGGCACTGGCCACAACCACCATCTGGCCCGGCCCCGGCAGTTCGGCACGTGGTGCGCCGGCGGGCGCGGAAGCGGCGGGGCAGACCTGCAGCCAGGCGGCGTCGGCGGAAGAGGTCATCACCAGGAGCGCCGCGGCGAACAGGGGTTTCATGGCGCGCTGCCCGGCGGCCGGCCGGCGGACGATTTTCCCGGCGGCGGGGGCGCCGCACCTGGCGCCGTACCTGGAGCGATGCCGGGTGCCACGCCGGGGGCGACACGCACGTCGGTCTCCACACCCTTGCGCTTCATCGCGCCCCAACTGGCTTCCTTCTGCGTCAGCCAGCGCCACAGCCCGATCAGGCGCCACCAGGTGTTCAGCTGGCGGTAGCCCAGGTTCTCCAGGATCACCATCAGCCCGAGCAGCATCAGCTGCTTGCCGCGCGGGTAGAGGTGGAAGGACATCTCTTCCAGCATCAGCCCCGAGGCCGACAGCAGGATGCCCAGCCCCAGCGCCACGAACAAAAAGGCGCCGAAGGCTTCCCAGGAAATCAGCCCGGTGAGGAAGGCGTAGAACATGTAGAGGTAGCCGCCGAGTTCGATCACCGGTCCCAGCCACTCGAAGAAGAGCATGAAGGGGAAGGCGACCCAGCCCGGGATGCCGCCATTGCGCGAGAACAGCAGTCTCCAGTTGGCGTTCAGGCTTTCGGCCAGGCCGCGCTGCCAGCGCACGCGCTGGTTCTTCAGCGTGGCCAGGTCTTCGGGTGCCTCGGTCCAGCACACCGGGTCCGGCACGAATTCGATGCGGTAGGGCTGGCGCGCGGCGCGCAGGGTGCGGTGCATGCGCACCACGAGTTCCATGTCTTCGCCGATGGTGTCGGGACGGTAGCCGCCGGCCAGCACCACCGCGTCCTTGCGGAAGATGCCGAATGCGCCGGAGATGATCAGCATGCCGTTCAGCGCCGACCAGCCCAGCCGCCCGAACAAAAAGGCGCGCAAATACTCGACCACCTGGAACAGCGCCAGCGGGCTGCGCGGCAGGCCGACGCGGGTAAGGAAGCCGCCGCTGATCTCGCAGCCGTTGGCCACGCGCACGGTGCCGCCGGTGGCCACCACCGTCGGGTCGCGCAGGAAGGGTTCCGTGACTTTCGCCAGGCTGTCGCGCTGCAGGATCGAATCGGCGTCGACGCCGCAGAACAATGGATAGCGCGAGGCGTTGATGCCGGCGTTCAGCGAGTCGGCCTTGCCGCCGTTGACCTTGTCGATCACGCGCACGTTCGGGTAGCGCGTCGAGCGGTAGATCTGGCGCACCTCCTTCGTGGCGATCTGGCGCCGGTAGGCTTCGGGGAAGGGCAGTAGGGCGAACTCGCGCTTCAATACCTCCAGTGTGTTGTCCTTCGAGCCGTCGTTGATGACGATGATCTCGAACTCGGCGTAGGTCAACTGCAGCATCGAGCGGATCGAGGCGGCGATGGTCGCTTCCTCGTTATACGCGGGCACCAGGATGCTGACCGGCGGCTCCAGGCCGGAATAGGCGCGCGGCAGTTCGCCGATGAATTCTTCCTGGCCCTTGCGGTACAGGGCGCGCAGCGAAAACAGGTTCAGCAGCAGGTAGCCGCCGTTCAAGGCCACGAAAAAGGCCAGCACGAACCAGGTGACAAAGGCGACCAGCAGGCTGTCGGTATTCATGCGGCCCGGCTTTCGGCCATCGCCTGGGCCAGCATGTCGGCCGCGAAGCGGTCGGTGAGCGATGCGTGCAGGGCCGCGAGATCGGCCGTCGACAGCGCAGGCAGTTCCAGCAGCGCCTGGGCCGCGCGGTAGCGTACCCACCACTGGGCGTCGCCGAGCAGGGCTGCCAGGCGCTCGGCGTCGGCGCGTTCGCCGACGCGGCCGAGGGCGCGCGCGGCCTGCACCCGTACCTGCCAGTCGTCGTGCGCCAGCAAGGTGCGCACTTCATCGATGGTCTCGGGCGTGCGCACGCCGCGCAGGGCGGCGATCACCACCGGCATGGCGTCGCTGCGCAGGGCGTTCGCCAGCAAACCCGGCGGCAGGGTCACGTGCAGCGCTTCGGCGATGCGCAGGGCGCGCGGCAGGCGGTCGATGTCGAGTTGCGGCAGGTAGCGCGCCAGCGCGGCACCGGCCGGTTCGCCCGCCTGCTGCAGGATGCCGGCGGCCAGCGACAGCGCCCAGTCTTCACGCTGAATGAACAGCGGGACCATGTAATCGGCGGCCGCCTGCGGATCGATCCGCACCAGTGCCCACAAGGCGGTCAGCGAAAAGGTGTTGTCCGGGGACTCGGCCAGGCGCATCAGCGGCAGCCAGGCCTGGCGGTCGCGCAGGTGGCCCAGTACCAGCGCCGCCAGCAGGCGCGCCGGGCGGGCGCCGCGTGCCAGCAGCGAACGCGCATAGGCGTCGGCGCCGGCGCGGCGCGCCACTTCGTTCAGGGCCTCGTTGGCTTCGCCGCGCAGCGAACCTTGCAGGTGCGCCCACAGGCGCAGGAAGGCCAGGCGCTCGCCATGGCGCAGCGGCGGCAGCGCATCGGGGATCTCGCCGACGATGGCGGCGTTCAGCACCGGCCGCCAGCGCGCCAGTGCGCGCGCCTCGCCGCGCTGGCGGCGGCGCAGGCCGATGCGCATGGCGATGATCTGCAGGCCGAGCAGCAGCGTCAGCAGCAGGGCCGCCAGGCCGGTCCAGATCGCCGCGCTGATGAAAATGTCGGAATGGCCGGTGGGAGTGAGGAAGGAAGCCTGCACGTCGGTCGGGAAGCTGGCGCCTGGCGCCGACGGCCTCAGGCGGCGGGCCGCAGGAAGCGGCGCACGCGCGCCAGCAGTTCCTGGGGCTGGAAGGGCTTGATGACGAAGTCGTTGGCGCCGGCGTCGAGGGCGCGCACGGTGTCGCGCTCGGTGTTCTTCGCGGTGAGCATCAGCACCGGCACTTCGCGCCAGGCCGCCTGGGCGCGGATCAGGGCCACGATCTCGAAGCCGTCGACGTAGGGCAGCATCACGTCGAGCAGCACCAGGCCGGGCGGGCCGTTGGCGGCGATGTGGTCGCTGGCGGCGCGGCCGTCGGCCATGTGGGTGACGCGGTAACCCTGGCGTTCCAGCATGAAGCGCAGGACCTGGGAAATGTGTTCGTCGTCCTCGACGACAAGGATGCTGGCGCTGGAGGTGTCGGTCTGCATACGGTTTCAGAGAAGCATTGAGGCATTGAGCGAAAGCAATTATAACGAAGCACGTACGCTGTCGGTACACGGTACGCCGGCCTGGCGCGGACCACGCCACTATAGGTCAGGTGCGCCGCCCCTGGCGCAGCGGATCGAGCAGACC
>DAMABW010000214.1:0-7897 GCA_031999925.1 Massilia sp.
CGCTGGCTGCCTCGGTGCGCGACAAGGTCAAGGCTGCCGGCGGCGACGTCGTCGGCATGGAAGGCGAAGACACCGGCGAATGGGTGTTGGTCGACCTGGGCGACATGATCGTCCACATCATGCAGCCGGCCATCCGCCAGTACTACCGCCTGGAAGAAATCTGGGGCGAGAAGCCGGTCAAGCTGGGCGCCGCCAAGCGCAAGTCGACGCCGGAAGCGGCCGAGGCAGACGCGCCGAAGGTCAAGTCGAAGCACCTGGCCGCAAACCAGGCCCAGCCGGAAGCGAAACCGGTCCGCGAGCGCAAGACCGCCGCAACCAAGACCGCTGCCACCAAGACTGCTGCCGTTAAAGCCCCAGCCAAGAAAGCCGTTGCCAAGGCCGTCGGCAAGACCGTGAAAGTCGCGCCGCCGAAAGCCGAAGTCGCCGCAGTGAAAGCACTGAAGGCCCTGCCGCCGAAGCGCACGACCAAGGTTGCCCTCACTGCCGAAGGCGAGCCGGTGAAGAAGGTCATCAAGCGCGTCGTCAAGAAGGCTGCCGAGTAAGCTTCGATGCAACTGATCATTGCCGCGGTCGGCCACAAGATGCCGGCCTGGATCGAAACCGGCTTTGGGGAATACACGAAGCGCATGCCGCCCGAGCTGCGCATCGTGCTCAAGGAAATCAAGCCGGTCGAGCGTTCCGGCAGCAAGACGGCAGCCACCGCGATGGCGCTCGAACGCGAGCGTATCGAAGCGGTCCTGCCGAAAGGCGTGCGCATCATCGCCCTCGACGAACGGGGCAAGGATCTAACAAGTGTTGGGCTCTCCCAACAATTGTTGAACTGGCAGCAGGACGGGCGCGATACCGCCTTCCTGATTGGCGGCGCCGACGGGCTCGATCCGGAACTGAAGGCGCGTGCCGAGGGCATGATCCGCATCTCCAGCATGACCCTGCCCCACGGCGTGGTGCGCGTGATGCTGGCGGAACAGCTGTACCGTGCCTGGTCGATCACCCAGAACCATCCGTATCACCGCGTTTGATTCCCTCCCCATGAAAACGCACAACAAGAAAATCTACCTCGCTTCGAAAAGCCCGCGCCGCCGCGAACTGCTGCGCCAGGTCGGTATCGACTTCGATTTGCTGAGCCTGCGCAGCGACCCGGCGCGCGGCATCGACGTGCCCGAGGATGTGTTCGATGGGGAAGCGGCGCATGACTACGTGGTGCGCGTGGCGCTGGAAAAAGGCGCGTTCGCCTGGAAGGTGCTGCAACAGCGCCGCCAGCCGCTGCGTCCGGTGCTCACCGCCGACACCACGGTCACCATCGACGACGACATCCTGGGCAAGCCGGCCGACGTGGCTGAAGCCAAATCCATGCTCGAACGGCTGTCGGGGCGGACCCACCAGGTCCTGACCACGGTGGCGGTCCACTACACCGACATGGCCGAGCACGTGACCCAGGTGTCGAACGTGCGCTTTGCGAAATTGACGTCACAACAGATCGCGGCCTATTGCGCCACGACCGAGCCCTACGACAAGGCCGGGGCGTATGGCATCCAGGGCCTGGCAGCGCTGTTCATCGAACATATCGAGGGCAGCCATTCGGGGATCATGGGCTTGCCGATCTTCGAGACGGCGGTTCTGCTGCGCAAGGCGGGATTCCAGGTCTGATTCGACGGATTGCCGGCCGTAGTTGGACGTGCTGATCATGTAGGGTGGGCGCTCCGTGCCCACGCGTTACGCGGCTCCGATTCAATCGCGATGTCTAACGTAACTAACATCCGCAAGATCACGCTGTTGCGCAATGCAACCGATACGTATCACTGCGTGGGCACATTCGTGTTCGAGGCCCCACCTCGAACACCCCACCCTACGTTTTCACACTGCAACTATCCCTCATCGACCCGCCACGCTCGCGCACCCCAGCGTGTATCATGACACTCTGAACAATATCCTCACGCGTAGCGCTCATGAACGAAGACATCCTCATCAATATCACCCCGCAGGAAACGCGCGTGGCGTTGGTCCTGCAGGGCGCGGTGCAGGAGTTGCACATCGAGCGTACGCTGACGCGCGGCCTGGCCGGCAACGTGTATTCGGGCAAGGTCGTACGCGTGCTGCCGGGCATGCAGTCCGCCTTCATCGACATCGGCCTGGAACGCGCCGCCTTCCTGCACGTGGCCGATATCTGGGAAGCCCGTCCCCACGATAATTCCAACGTCCCGCCCACGCCCATCGAAAAGCTGCTCTACGACGGCCAGGTGCTGACCGTGCAGGTGATCAAGGACCCGATCGGCACCAAGGGCGCGCGCCTGTCGACCCAGATTTCGATTGCCGGCCGCATGCTGGTCTACCTGCCGCAAGACAAGCACATCGGCATCTCGCAAAAGATCGAAAAGGAATCCGACCGCGAACTGCTGCGCACGCGCATGGCGGGCCTGCTGCCGGCCGAAGAAAAAGGCGGCTACATCGTCCGCACCCAGGCCGAGGAAGCATCGGACGCCGACCTCTCGGCCGACATCGACTACCTGCGCAAGACCTGGGCCGCGATCCAGAACGGCGCCCGCACCCGTCCCGCCACCAGCCTGCTCTATCAAGATTTGAACCTGGCCCAGCGCGTGCTGCGCGACTTCGTGCACGACGAGACGGCAACCATCCAGGTGGACTCGCGCGAGAACTACCTGATGCTGGTCGAGTTCGCGAAGATCTACACACCGAGCGTGCTGGCGCGCTTGCAGCACTACACCGGCGAGCGTCCGCTGTTCGACCTGTACGGCGTGGAAGAGGAAATCCTGCGCGCACTGGGCCGCCGCGTGGACCTGAAGTCCGGCGGCTACCTGATCGTCGACCAGACCGAGGCGATGACCACCATCGACGTGAACACCGGCGGTTTCGTGGGCGGGCGCAACTTCGCCGACACGATCTTCAAGACCAACCTGGAAGCCGCGCACGCGATTGCGCGCCAGCTGCGCCTGCGTAACCTGGGCGGCATCATCATCCTCGACTTCATCGACATGGAGAACAACGAGCACCGCAACGCCGTGCTCGCCGAGCTGAAAAAGACGCTCGCGCGCGACCGCACCAAGGTGTCGGTGAGCGGCTTCTCGGCGCTGGGCCTGGTCGAGATGACGAGGAAGCGCACGCGCGAATCGCTGGCCCACATCCTGTGCGAACCCTGCCCGGCCTGCTCGGGCAAGGGACAAGTGAAAACCTCGCGCACCATCTGCTACGAAATCCTGCGCGAACTGCTGCGCGAAGCGAAGCAGTTCAACCCGCGCGAGTTCCGCATCCTGGCTTCGCAGGAAGTGGTCGATCTGTTCCTGGAAGAAGAGTCGCAACACCTGGCCATGCTGGGCGACTTCATCGGCAAGAAGATTTCGCTGCAGGTGGAAAAGGGTTACCACCAGGAGCAGTACGACGTGATCCTGATGTGAGGTAAAGATGACGGCGACGCTCGCAGCACGCTGGCAGCGCCTGTGGACCGGACTGGGCTTGCCCGCTCCCGCCGGCCTGCTGCCGGCCTTGCTGGCCGCCTACAGCGAGCCGCAGCGCCACTATCACACCCTGCAGCACCTGGACGAATGCTTCGCCCACTTCGATGGGGTGAAGGAACTGGCCGAGCATCCCCTCGATATCGAACTGGCGCTCTGGTTCCACGACAGCGTCTACGACGTGCACGCGCGCGACAACGAGGCGCGTTCAAGCGACTGGGCCGACCGTGCGCTGCGCGAGGCAGGCCTGCCGAACGATGCCTGCGCACGCATCCACGCCCTGATCATGGCCACCTGCCACGATGCCCTGCCTGCCTCGCCGGATGCCCGACTGCTGACCGACATCGACCTCGCCATCCTCGGCGCCGAGCCGGAGCGCTTTGCCGAATACGAGCGCCAGATCCGCGCCGAATACGCCCACGTGCCGCAGGAAATCTTTACCCGCGAGCGAGGCCGTATCCTCGCACGCTTCCTTGCGCGCAGCCCCCTCTTCCACACCACGGTAATGCAGACCCGCCTCGCGGCGCCAGCGCGCCGTAACCTGCAGCACGCCCTTCAATAATTCCTATCGTTCTGATAGTTATTCATTAAGCGCGTATATCGCACATCTGTTAGTCATTTCACATTCCCCTACGTCCGTGTCGGCTATGTTATTTGCCTGACCCATACACCGATTTGACTAACCAGTGAGGCAAGGATGACTGCACCCAAGAACAACCCGATGGACGTGGCCGGCGCCGGCTCGGTATTGAGCACCGTGGCAGGTCCATCGACCGACACACCACCTGCCAGCCTGGGCGCACCGAACCCGGTGGCCGACCGCCTGCTTGAGAAGGTGTCCGCCGAGAAGGCGCTGTCGGCCGACATGCCCTTCAATCCGACCAAGCCGAGCGAGTACGGCGAGGCAGCGCGCACGCCGACCGAAGGCGACAGCCACACGCCATCGACCCATGCCGCCACCGGCAGCACCAGCAGCGAAATCGCCAGCTCCGACAAGGTCGGCAGCGGCAAGCCGCCAAAAGGCGAGAACCCGACCGTGGCCCCGCTCGACCGCGTGCGCGTCGACCCGGCCGAGCGCCACCTGACCACTAACCAGGGCGTGCCGGTGGCCGACAACCAGCACTCGCTGAAGATCGGCCTGCGCGGCCCGACCGCGATGGAAGACTTCATCCTGCGCGAGAAGCTGACCCACTTCGACCACGAGCGCATTCCCGAGCGCGTGGTGCATGCACGCGGCTCGGCGGCGCACGGCTACTTCGAGGCCTACGACGACTTCAGCAAGCTGACCCGCGCCGTGCCTTTCGCCGCCAAGGGCAAGCGCACCCCGGTATTCGTGCGCTTCTCGACCGTGGCCGGCGAACGCGGCTCGACCGACACCGCACGCGACGTGCGCGGCTTCGCCGTCAAGTTCTATACCGAGGAAGGCAACTGGGACCTGGTCGGAAATAACATCCCGGTCTTCTTCATCCAGGACGCCATGAAATTCCCCGACCTGGTGCATGCCGCCAAGCCGGAGCCGCATCACGCCATGCCGCAGGCGGCCACCGCTCACGATACCTTCTGGGATTTCGCCTCGCTGTCGCCGGAAATCGCGCACATGCTGATGTGGGTGATGTCGGACCGCGCCATCCCGCGCAGCTACCGCACCATGCAGGGCTTCGGCGTTCACACCTTCCGCCTGGTGAACGCGCAGGGAGAATCGCGCTTCGTGAAGTTCCACTGGACGCCGTTGCAGGGCACCCACTCGCTGGTCTGGGACGAAGCGGTGCGCATCTCCGGCGCCGATCCCGATTTCCACCGCCGCGATTTGTGGGAAGCCATCGAGTCCGGCAACTTCCCCGAGTGGGAACTGGGCCTGCAGGTATTCACCGAGGAGCAGGCGAATGCCTTCGCCTTCGACATCCTCGACCCGACCAAGATCGTGCCGGAAGAACTGGTGCCCGTGACCCCGGTCGGGCGCATGGTCCTGGACCGCAACCCCGACAACTTCTTTGCCGAGACCGAGCAGGTAGCCTTCTGCACCGCCCATATCGTGCCCGGCATCGACTTCACCAACGACCCGCTGCTGCAGGGACGCATCCACTCCTACCTCGACACCCAGCTGACGCGCCTGGGCGGACCGAACTTCCACGAGATCCCGATCAACGCGCCGATCGTGCAGATCCAGAACAACCAGCGCGACGGCATGCACCGCCAGGCCATCAACCGCGGCCGTGTGAACTACGAGCCGAACTCGCTGGGCGGCGGCTGCCCCTTCCAATCGGGGCGCATGGGCTTTACCAGCTTCCCCGAGCGCGTGTCCGAGGACAAGGTACGCGGCAAGCCTGAACTGTTCGCCGACCATTACTCGCAGGCGCGCCTGTTCTACGCCAGCCAGAGCGCGGCCGAGCAAACCCACATCGCCAACGCCTTCCGCTTCGAGCTGACCCGGGTGCAGACCCCGGCCATCCGCGAGCGCATGCTGGCCCTGCTGGCCAACGTCGACGCCGGCCTGGTGGCAAAGGTGGCCGAGGGCCTGGGCATGGAGGTGCCGGCGCCGCTGCCGCTGGCGACCGACGCGCCGATTCCCGCGTACGAACCCTCGCCGGCGCTGTCGTTGCTGAGCCGCCCGGGCCAGACCGGCATTCGCACCAAACGCGTCGCCATCCTCGCCGCTTCCGGCGTCGACGGCGCCCAAGCGCAGGCGCTGTACGCCTCGCTGCTGGACGACGGCGCGGTACCCCGCCTGGTCGGCAACATGCTGGGCAAGGCCAAGGCCGCCGACGGCGCCATGCTCGACATCGAGATTTCGCTGGAAGCCGGCCCTTCGGTGATGTACGACGCGGTGGTGGTGCCGGATGGCGCCGCTGCGGTAACGGCGCTGGCGCGCAATGCCCACGCGCTCGACTTCCTGCGCGAGCAGTACCGTCATTGCAAGCCGATCCTGCTGCTGGGCGCCGGCGCCGACCTGCTGGCCAGGGCCGGCATCGACGCCGCGCTGCCGGACGGCTCGGCCGACCCGGCGCTGATCGTGGCCGATACCGCCAAGGCCGACGCCGCGCTGGCCGCCTTCAAGGAAGCCCTGGCCGGCCACCGCGCCTTCGTGCGCGAGACCGACCCTCCGGCGATCTGATCCGTCCCGAGGCACCGCCCTATGGCCGCACGCGCGGCCATAGGGCGGCAATGTGGCGATGACCCGACGGTTTCGCCATCCGCCATGGAGCGCTGCGGCGCTCCGTTTCGCGTTCGCCTGCATCGCGCGTCGCCCGGCGTAAGATCGCCTCATCTCCAGGCTCGGCTCCCGGCGGTGCCCCATGGTCGACAGACGCGACATCCTGCAATTCATCTTCAACTCGCACCTGAGCCTGTTCAACACGCGGCGCGACCACGAGTGGCGCGTGATGATCAGCGCCATGATACTCATGGGTGCGGTCGATGCCACCATCCTCACCGTAAAAATCTGCCTGACGGTGCGCCAGCAAGACTTGTGGATTTTCGCGCTGGTCCTGCTGTTCTTCTCGATCGCCTGGTACCAGTGGGCGTGCAGGTGCGTAACCGCGTCGACCGGATCGCAATGGACCGGGTCCTGCACGTCATGTGCAACGAAATCCAGGAAAGCCCGAACAGCCCGATGCGTGCCGGCATCGACCGCGAAGACGAGCGCATGGACGGCGCGCGCACCGACATCATCCTGCACTTCACCTACCTGTGGGCCTTCATCCCGCAGATGCTGGTGCTGCTGATCGCGGTGCTGCTGTCGGCCTATGTGCCGCACATCGTCACGGCTTGCGACGGCAAGACGCCGGTGTCCTGTCCGCGCGCCTAGATCGGCTTACTCGTCCTTGTGCGTCCGGTACTCCAGCCTTCCATCGCGCAGCTTCAGGCGCTGCACGCCCGGCAGCCCGATCAAGTCGCGGTCGTGGCAGGCCATCACCACCGTACTGCCCTGCTCGATCAGCGTCGGAATCAGGGCGATCACGCCCTCGCGCGCGCTGCCGTCGAGGTTGGCGGTCGGCTCGTCCAGCAGCAGCAGGCGCGGCTGCAGCACGCGCGCGCGGGCCAGCGCCACGCGCTGCTTCTCGCCGCCCGACAGGCGCGCCGGCGCGGTGTCGGCCAGGTACGCGACGCCGGCCCAGTGCATCGCTTCCTCTACCGTTTTCTTCACGCTCGCCGTGCTGTCCCCGCGCGCCAATAAACCATAGCCGATGTTGTGCGCAACGCTGGTCGAAAACATGATCGGATGCTGGTGCACGTAGACGATGGCGGCGCGCAGCGCCTTCGGATAAGGCTGCAACCGATAAGGCCGGCCATCGAACACCACGCTGTCGACCTGCGCCGTCTCCAGCCCGCCGAGGATGCGCAGCAGCGTGCTCTTGCCCACGCCGTTCGCGCCGGTCAGCACATAGGCGCTGGCTGCGTCGAGCGTGAGTTCGTCGATATCGAACAGCAGG
>DAMABW010000215.1:0-5257 GCA_031999925.1 Massilia sp.
ATCTACCACACCGAGGACGGCATCGTCCTGCACAGCAAGGACCAGTGCATCGGCTGCGGCTACTGCTATTACGCCTGTCCGTTCGGCGCGCCGCAGTTCCCGGAAACCGGCCTGTTCAACCACCGCGGCAAGATGGACAAGTGCACCTTCTGCGCCGGCGGTCCGGAGCCGGACACTTCGGAAGCCGAATTCAAGAAGTATGGCCGCAACCGCATCGCCGAAGGCAAGCTGCCGGCCTGCGCCGAGATGTGCGGCACCAAGGCGCTGCTCGGCGGCGAAGCCAACCTGATCGCCGACATCTACCGCCAGCGCGTGGAAACCCGCGGCTACGGCCCGGAACTGTGGGGCTGGAAGATCGCCTATGGCCGTCCGAAGCGGGGCGGCCAGATCCAGGCCACCGGCGACATGCCGCGCGTGAACCAGGATATCGGCGACGCCCAGAACGGCGGCAAGAGGTTCCCGCAATGAAAAAATCCTGCTACCTGATCCTGGCCTTGCCGCTGCTGCTCACCGGTTGCCTCGAAGTCGACCAGCACCCGGAGTGGATCCGCGGTGAATACGCGGGCAAGACCGACAACCGCCACCCGCAAACGCATTTCCACAACGACCGCCTGGCCTGGTCGGCGGCGATCCAGAACCGCAACCAGAAGCAGAACGAGTACAACCGCGCCAACCCATAAGGAGCCGACATGCGAGCGAACCTGTTTGTCCTGCGCGCCATGCTGGCTTTGGTGGCGGCCCTGATGTTCGGCTCCGCCCTGGCCGCGGTGCCGAACAACCGCGCCCAGCCGGCCTACGCCGAAGAACAGACCATGCTGCAGGTCGAGGCCGACACCCAGGCCGCCGAGCCCGGCCTCCTGTCCAAGCAGTCGGGGCGGGTGCACATGGACCGCCACTATCTAGGCCAGTACGGCAGCACCGAAGCCAACGTCATCGTCCAGCGCGGCGGGAATACCTGGCGCCACCTGCGCAACGGACCGATCGCCTCGATCGCCGGCACCTTGCTGGTGGTGGTGCCGCTCTTGATCATCCTGTTCTACAAGACCGTCGGGCCGGCACGCGAAGAACCGCGTTCCGGGCGCAAGCTGCAGCGCTTCTCGCGCTGGGACATGCAGGTGCACTGGGCCACCGCGATCAGTTTCATCTTGCTGGCGATTTCCGGCCTGATCCTCACCTTCGGCAAGAAGATCATGATTCCCCTGCTGGGGCACGACTTCTTTTCCTGGGTCGCCTACATCTCGAAGTACATCCACAACTTCATCGGCCCCCTGTTCGTCCTGTGCTCGGTCGTGATGTTCTTTACTTTCCTGCGCCGTAACTTCTTCCACCGCAGCGACCTGGAATGGGTGAAGCGGGGCGGGGGGCTGGTGTCGCACAAGCACCCGCCGGCGGGCTACTTCAATGCCGGCGAAAAGGCCTGGTTCTGGATGGGAGTCACCCTGCTCGGGCTGGTGATGTCGATTACCGGCCTGGTGCTGAACTTCATCACCTTCGGCCAGACGCGCTACATCCTGCAGGTGGCGAACTACCTGCACATCATCGGCGCCACCCTCTACATCGTGGCGGCCATGGGCCACATCTACATCGGCACCTGGGGCACGCCGGGCGCCTACGAGGCCATGCGCCACGGCACCGTCGACGAAGCCTGGGCCAAGGCCCACCACTCGCTGTGGTACGAACAGGCGAAGCAGGGCATCGCACCGGGCGGCGCGCCGCCGCCGACCCCGCCTTCGTCGCCTGCTTCCCCTTCGGCGCCAGGACCGAAGGCGCCGCCGTCGCCGCGGCCCGGGCCTGCACACTGAGGACTCTCATGAAGCACACGATTCATCTCACTTCCTGCGCGCTGGCGGCCATGCTGGTGCTGAGCGCCGGCTGCAGCAAGCAGACGGCGCCGGCCAGCAACGGCGTCATCCAGACCAAGTTCCCGGGCCAGGTGACGGCCGGCGGCGGCACCAGCGGCGAGATCATCGCGCGCACCGCGAAGCCGGTAACCGATGCCACCTACGCCGGCGGTACGCCCGGCATTGCCGGCGGCTCGGGCGGGAACACCTCGGGCGCCGAGGTCGGCGGCACCACGCGCGAAACCGGGCAAGGCCCGACCTCGGGCGTGACCGACCCGTCGGGCAAGATGGGCGCCACCCAGACGCCAAGCGGCGACAACCGCCCGGCCGGCGGACCGACGGCCCAGGACCTGAACAAGGGCGAGGCCAGCAATGCCGCGCCGCAGGGACCGGCGCCGAAGCAAATGGAGGGCAAGCAATGACACGCACGACCGTGAAGGCGGCGCTGCTGGCCGGCCTGCTGCTGTCCCAGGGCGCCTGGGCAGCCCTGCCGAAGCCGCAACTGACGCCCGAGCAGGCCCAGGCGGCGGCCAACAAGAAGGCCGAGGCCGACGCCAAGGCGGCGAAAGAGAAGGAGCAGCTGGCCGCATCGATGGACGCCCTCAGCGCGCGCTGGCGTGCCCAGGCGCCAGCCAAGGGCTGGAAGCTCAACCCGCCGACCGCCATCGCCCAGGCGCCGGCGCCCGGCATCCAGCCGCCGCAAACCCTGCCTCCGGCGAACGGCAAGCCCGGCGTGGGTTCGTCGGGCGTGACGCCGCCAAACGCCGGCGTCGCGGCAGCGGCACCGGCTGGCGCTGCGCCCGGCACCTCGGCGGCGGCGCCGGGGCGCGGTGCGGCGCCGCTCAGCCCGCAGGCCTTGCAATCGGCCAACGTGCCGGTGAAGAGCGAAAAGCTGGGCACGGCGGCGCCGAGCAAGGACGTCAAGACCCGGCCGACCCAGTCGGTCCCGAAAGGCGCTTCGCCGGCGCTGGACCGCGGCAACAAGGACGTGGACAACCGATGAAGATGGCCAGCATGCCGATTGCGGTGATCATGCAGCGCCGCGCCGTCCAGCATATCTGGGCCGACGACGCCTGGGCGGCCGTGGGCGTGGTGCCGAACCGCGGCGACCTGCCGCCAGTGCAGGTGCTCAGCGAAACCCCGGAACGCGACTACTACCTGGTGTCCGGCCTCGAACTCGAGCTCTACACCGACGAGCACGAGGGCTACTACGAAAACGCCATGGCGCCGGAATCCAAGGTGTTCGTGCTATGGCGCATGGAAGAGGGCCGCGCCATGCCGGTGCGCGCCTCGGTCAGCTATGTCGAGGGCACGCGCATGTTCGACTCCGGCGAATCCGCCGACGGCGTGACCATGCCGGCCGAGATCTACGCCTGGCTGGCCAGCTACCTGCGCGACAACTACCAGCCGAAGCCGCGCCGCGGGCGCCAGCACGGCTAGCGCGGGACAGGACAAGCGATGCCCGAAGAAGGATTCCTGAAGCGCTGGTCGCGCCTGAAGGCGACCGGCGAGGCGGCCGAGGCGCCGGTGCGTCCGGGTGCACCTGTACCCGCACCTCCCGCAAGCGCACCTCCCGCAACCATCCCGGCTTGCGCTCCGGTGCAGGCCGAGGCAGCGGTGCAGGACAAGCCGCTGCCGACGCTCGAGGATGCGGCGCGCCTTACGCCCGATGCCGACTTCTCCAGCTTCGTCGCCAGGGACGTCGACAAGTCGGTCCAGCGCCTGGCCCTGAAGAAGCTGTTCGCCGATCCGCACTTCCACGTGATGGATGGCCTCGACATGTACATGGACGACTATAACAAGCCGAGCCCGGTGTCGGCGGCGATGCTGGCGGCGCTCGACCATGCGCGTAGCGCGCTTCGGTATCCCGATGCGGAACAGCCGGCTGACGAAGCCGCGCCCGACGCCGCCGAACCCCGGGAAGCCCTGGCCGGGCCCGAGCCGACTGCCGCTGCCGATACCGATACCGATCCCGATGCCAGGCGTGTGGGCGAAGCCCCGGCCGGCGCGGATAATGCCACACCACCCGCCTCACCCCAGCCATCCCTGCAAGGACAAGCATGAACATCCGATTCCTAGAAGGGCAGGCCGGCGATCCGCTGCAGGAACGCCGCAATGCCCTCGCCAAGACCGCTGCCATCGCCGCGGCCAACGAAACAGGTCCGGTCGAGGCGCTGTCCTCGGTCACCTACCGTTCGCATGGCCGCACCCTGGTCGTCGGCAGCGCCGCCCAGGCCTTGCCCTGGGCCGACCACCTGGCCACGGCCTTGTCGGTGACCGTGCTGCTGCTGGACGGTGAAGATGGCGGCGTCGAACGCGGCTATCCCGTGTTCGCGGCACGCGCCGTTGGCGTCGGCGGCTGGCTCGGCGCCTTCGAGGCGCGCTGGCAGGCGGCCGGCCAGCCGCCGCAGTCGGCCAAGTTCGACCTCGTGTTCGACCTCTGCCCCAGCCCCCTGATCGCCACCCACCAGCACCCGCACGGCTATTACGCGCCCGGCGAAGACGAAGCCGCGCGCCGCACTGCCGCCGCCGAGATCATGGAAATGACCGGCGACTTCGACAAGCCGAAATACTTCAGCTACAAGGAACGCATCTGCGCCCACAGCCGCAACGGCCAGCAGGGCTGTAACGCCTGCGTGACAATCTGCTCGGCCCAGGCGATCGCCAGCGCCGGCGACAAGATCCGCGTCAATCCCTACCTGTGCGCCGGCTGCGGCGCCTGCACCACGGTCTGCCCGACCGGCGCCATCAGCTACGCCTTTCCGAGCGCCGCCCACACGGGCAGCCGCATCAAGGCCGCGCTGAACGCCTATTTCGAGGCCGGTGGCCAGGACCCGGTGCTGCTGCTGCACAGCGACGCCGGCCTGCCGCTGCTCGACGCCGTGCAGCAGGAAGGCGGCCTGCCGGGGCGCGTGATCCCGCTGGCGCTGCACCACACGGCGTCGACCGGCATCGACGTCTGGTTCTCGGCGCTGGCCTATGGCGCGGCCGGCGTCACGGTCCTGATGACGGGCGAGGAAGCGCCGCAGTACGCCGCCGCCCTCGACCACCAGATGGGCATTGCCCACACCGTGCTCGATGGCCTGGGCTACGCCGGCCCGCATTTCCAGCTGGTGCGCGTGCACACGCCAGGGGAACTGGGCGTGGCCCTCGGCTATGCGCCGCGCGGCGCAGCCCCGGCCCGGCGCGCGACCTTCAACCTGGCCGCCGACAAACGCAATACCCTCGATTACGCGCTGGACCACCTGCACCGCCATGCGCCGCGGCAGCCGGTCGATGTGGCGCTGCCGACCGGCGCGCCGTTCGGCGCGATTGCGGTCGACACCAGTAAATGCAGCCTGTGCATGGCCTGCGTCGGCGTCTGCCCGGCGTCGGCGGTGATGGACACGCCGAATCTGCCGCAGTTGCGCTTCGTC
>DAMABW010000215.1:5267-7887 GCA_031999925.1 Massilia sp.
GCAAACGCCGCAACTGCGCTTTCTGGAGAAGAACTGCGTGCAGTGCGGCCTGTGTGCGAACACCTGCCCGGAGAATGCGATCGCCCTGGTGCCGCGCATGACCTTCGGCGAGGCGCGCCGCAAGACCGTGGTCCTGAACGAGTCCCAGCCTTTCCACTGCATCCGCTGCAGCAAGCCTTTCGGGACGCTGCACATGGTTGAGAACATGCTGTCGCGCCTGTCGCAGCACAGCGCCTTTGCCGGCAACCTTGATCGGCTGAAGATGTGCGGCGACTGCCGCGTGATCGACATGATGCAGCCAGAAGGGGAGTTCGCGGTGCAGATGCGGCGCACGCCGGTGCCGCCGAATTGAGAACGTCGCGCTGGCGGCGATGTCCCGTACGGCTCGACGTTTCCGGGTAATCGACCGTAGGGTGGGCACCCCGTGCCCACGCGGATATCTGCCGGGTGTTGGCCTGCTTCTTGTCGCGCTCGTGGTCTCGCGCCGGCGCCAACAAATGATCACTTGTTGACGCCAACGACTGGCTGCGAATTCGATGCTAGAAGCGCTAACACCGCGCCTCCTTCCGCGTGGGCACGGGGTGCCCACCCTACGGTCGATTGCCCGGCCATATCCGATTTTGCGGTCTTCACACGGCACACCACACCACCGCCGAGCCATGGCACAATGTGCATAATCGACAACAAATGACGGCGGCCGTCCCGGCCTGCCGCACGGAGGCGCAGGCATGACCATGATCCCCGATTTGCACCTTGCCCTGGCGCCCGGCGCGCCTTCCGCCATGCCATCGCGGCGCCAAGCTTGAGCCAGGAATGAAGACCAAGCCATCTCCTCGCCTGCGCCTGGCAACCGCCATCGCCTGCCTGGCCTGCGCCCTGCCTGCCGCCGCCCAGCCCGCTGTCGCCGCCGGCCGCTACCACAACCTGGGCCTGACAAGCGACGGCCGCGTGCTCTGGTGGGGCACGGCGTTCGGCATGCGGGCGATGGGCGGCGAGCGCGAAGCGCCCGCTTTCCCGCGCCAGGTGGAGGGCCTGCCGCCCGTTATCGCCGTGGCCGCGGGCTGGGAACACAGCAGCGCCATCACGCGCGACGGCAGCGTCTACGAATGGGGTTTCAGTCCCTACCGCATGCGCCAAATCTACCTGCTGCAGCCGGTGCTGGGACCATGCGTGATCGGCACGATCCTTAGCGGCGGGCATGGCAAGGATCCTTGCGCCGAGCCTGAACGGGCACGCAAGGCGCGCATGCACGTCGCGCGTCCGATGCGCATTCCCGGCTTGCCGCCGGCGGTCGCCATCGCGGCCGGCGACTCGCACACCGCGATCGTCACCCGCGACGGCGAGGTGTTCTGCTGGGGCGCGGGCGACTTCCCGACCAAGGTTGCCGGCCTGGAGCGGATCAAGGCGATCGCCCTCGGCCAGTTCCATGGCGTCGCCTTGCGCGACGATGGCGTCGTCCTCGGCTGGGGCGGCGCCTCCGGCGGCGGCATCGCGTATGAAACCGATCGCTCCGCCAGCCTGTGCGGCAATCCGCATCCGCAGCCGTTTTTCAGCGGCGCCATCGCCATCGCGGCCTACGCCGACAGCACGTATGCCTTGCGCGCCGACGGCAGCGTGTGGGCCTGGGGCAGCAGCTGGAACGGCAAGCCGGCGCTACCGAAGGACGTCAATCCCGAGAACAAGCCCGACGCCTTCGTCGCGCGCCGGATTGACACCCTGGACGGGGCGACAAGATTGGGCGGCGGCCGCGCCCCCGCCGCCCTGACGCGGCAGGGCCTGGTGGTGACCTGGCGGCGCGACTACTTTCCCGACGCGGGGGCGCATCAGAAGCCTGCCGTGGCCGACATCGCTTATCTGTCGTCCTACTCCAGCATCCTGGCCCTGCGGCGCGACGGCTTCGTCTGCACGATGGGCGACAACATGTACGGCGCGACCGACCCTGGCGACAAGTCGATGGAGGTCAAGCGCTTCATGCCGGTATCGCTCGGCGACGGAAAGGGTGCATTGAACCTCGTCGATGCCAGCCTGCCGCTGCCGGCGGATGCCTGTGCAAGCCAATAAGCCAACCTGCCCATGAGGCCACATACGATGACGAAAACGCAGCACGGGCCGGCACCTCGCCGGTTGTACCAAGCGCTGTTGGCTTGCATGCTTGCCGGCGCCTGCGGCATGGCGGCCGCGTCCCCGGACGACGACAAGCTGCGCCTGCTGTCCTGCGACATGCCGAGCGCCGCAGGGCGCAAGGAAGCGGTCGACTGGTTCAACGCGACGGCGCAAATCCTCGAGCGCGACGCCGGCCACCGCATCGCGGGGCCAATCCGGCTGGGCAAGGCCTGCCTGCAGGATGTCACGGTTGCCGGCGGCTTCGGCCTCATGATGGTCCAGGGCGACATCTGCAACACGCGCCTCGAGGACTTCACCGACGCGCTGGCGGCGGCCGGCACGCCGCTCGGCACGGAAGCCGAGGCGAGCAGGCCGGAAGTGGTGCTGGGAATGCAAAGCGCCAACCGCGGCTATCAGGTGAGCCGCGGCAGGCTGGACCCCAGGACCGGCAAGTTCCAGCCGGGCGCGACGCCATATGCCTTTACCTGCATGGCTGCCGAGGGCGGCCCGCAATAGA
>DAMABW010000216.1:0-7844 GCA_031999925.1 Massilia sp.
GAACAGCAGCGCGGCCTCGGAAGCGCAACTGGGAAAAGGCGTAGGCCGCCATCAGGCTGATCGCCATCGTCACCACCGTCACCAGGAAGGCGACCAGCGCGCTGTTGAACAGCCAGCGCGGCACGTTGCCGGCGCTCAGGGTCTTGGCGAAGGCATCCAGGGTCCAGGTCTGCGGCAGCCAGTGGAACACGGCGGACACGGTCTCGTGCTCGGGCCGCAGCGCCGTCGACAAGGCCCACAGCAGCGGGAACAGCCACAAGGCCATCAACACCACGCTGGCTGCCAGCGCGGCGATCGTCCACCCGATCTGGGAGCGGCCGATGTGGAAACGAACGCTCATGCCACCCTCCTTGCGGCGGCCCTGGCCAGCAGCGACAGGGCGATGACGACGAACATGAAGGCCATGGCCACCGCCGCGGCATAGCCGGCGTCGCTCTGGGTAAAGGCGGTCTCGTACATATAGTGCAGGGTGACGCGGCTGGTGTTGTAGGGTCCGCCGCTGGTGAGGATATAGGTCTGGCCGAACACCTTCAACGAGGCGATCAGCTGGATCAGCAACGCGGTGCCGACCACCGGCCGCAGCGCAGGCCAGGTAATCGCGCGAAACAGCGTGAATCCGCGCGCGCCGTCCAGGGCGGCGGCCTCATAGAGCTCGCCCGGGATGTTGCGCAGGCCGGCCAGCAGCATCAGCATGTTGAAGCCGACCGTCCACCAGATGGTGCCGATCGCCACCGCCGGCAGCGCCCAGTGCACGTCGGACAGCCAGGCATTCTGCCCGCCGACCAGGTGGTTGATCACGCCGGACGACGGCTGCAGCATCCAGTCGGCGATCAGGGTCATCACCGAGATCGGCAGCACGTAAGGCAGGAAGAAGGCGCCCTGCAGCCAGGATTGGAAGCGCACGAAGCGGTTCACCAGCAGCGCCATCAGCAGCCCGATGGCAGTCAGCGGGATCACGGTCAGCAGCGCGAAATAAAAGGTGTTCCAGAGCGAGGACCAGAACGAGGGATCCTGCACCAGCGTCGCGTAATTGGCCAGGCCGACGAAGGCGCTGGTGCGCGTCAGGCTGCTCTCGGTCAGGCTCATGTAGAAGGTGTGCAGGGCCGGCACCAGGAAGAACAGCAGGAAGGCGGCGCCGAACGGCGCCAGCAGCAGCGCGGCCGGCAACGCTTCCCTGCGGCCTTCGCTGCGATGCTTCATGACAGCGGGTGTCAAGGTGGTGGTCTCCATCAGTAGCGTGGCGGCCGCTTGCGCAGCAAGCGCAAGGCCTCTTTCTCGAACATGGTCAGCGCTTCGGCCGGGGTCAGCTGGCCGGACAGCGCGCCCGGCATGAATTTCGAGGCCATCGATTCGACCGGCCCGGCCGCCCCCATGTACCAGCCGTCCGGGTCGTAGACGACGTTGTTGGCGGCCTCCGCATACATCGCGTTCGGCATCAGCGCCCTGGCCTCAAGCGATTCGGCCACCGGTCGGTAGGCCGGCACGTGGCCGCCTTCGGCCCAGCCCATCGAATGGCGGCTCACATAGGCCATGAAGGCGAGCACGCCGCGCAGCTTCTCGGGCGGCATCGGCTTGCCTTCGTTGCCGGGAATGGCAAAGGCGTGCGAATCGGTCCAGACGCTGGCGTCCTGGTACAGGCGCGGCAGCGGCACGATGCCGTACTCGAAGCCGAGCGTGCGCAGGCGCGTGGCGCGCACCAGTTCCGGCACTTCCCACACGCCGTTGAGCATGAAGCCGGCGCCGCCGCCCATGAACTGGCTGGTCGAGGCGGGATAGTCCAGGCCCGATGGGCCGTAGCCGCGCGTGAACCAGGCGCTGACCTTGGCCAGTTCCTCGACGCCGGCGCGGCCGTAGGCAAAGCGGCCGTTCTCGATCAGCGTCGCCTTGCGCTGGTTCAGCAGCGACAGCCACAGGCGCCAGATGGCATACGAGCCCTGGCTCGACTCCATTGCCAGCCCGGCCTTGCCGGTACGCTCGCGCACGCCGGCAAAGGCGCCGGTCAGCGCCTCGTAGCCGACGATCGGGGTCAGCTTGCCGGCGCCGTCGAGCAGGCCCGCCTTGGCGGCCAGGGTCTTGTTGTAGTACATGACCAGCGGGTGCATGTCGAGCGGGATGGCGTAGTTGCGGCCTTCGTAGCGCGACTTGTCCCACTGGCGCGGAAAGTAGTCGCTGCCCTTCAGGCCGGCCGCGGCCAGCTCGGCGTCGCTGATGGGACGCAGCACGCCGCCGCCGGCCAGGTTGGGCAGGCGCGACAGGTGCACGGTGGCGATGTCGGGCCCGGCGCCGACCACCGAGGAGGTGATCAACTTGGTATAGAAAGGCTCGCCCCACTTCAGGGTGGTGCTGGTCACGCGCACGGCGCGCTGGCTGGCGTTGAAATCGTCCACCAGTGCGCGCATGCGTGCGCCGTCGCCGCCGCTGAGCAGGGTCCACATGCGCACCTCGATCGGCCGCTGTGCCCGCGCCAGCAGCGGCGTACCCAGGGTCGAGCCCGCGCCAAGTAGCAGGGAAGCCGCGATAAACCGTCTGCGTTGCGCCACGTTGTCTCCGTATGTTTCTTTGCGCCCGGCCTGTTCCGGCCGGTGCGTCAAGCTGTTACTTGATCAGGGTCGTGCCCTTCACCACCGGTTTGCCATCTACCCAGTCGAGCTTGTCGATGTACAGGAAGCGCCGTTCGGCCCGGGTGCCGTCAAGCTTCAATTCCCACGCATGATAGGCGATGAAGTCCTGGCCGCCCGCACGAAACACCACCTGGTGCCCGGGACCGTAGAGATTGCGCTCGGCCCGGCTCTTCAGGAAAGGCGAGCTGTCCACCGGGTGGCAGGGTCCGACCGGGCCGGCGCAGGTGGCGTGGCCGACCGCGTACGAGCCGTTGCCGAAGTCGTTTGCCGAATAAAACAGGATGTACTTGCCGTTGCGCTCGACCATGGTCGGTGCCTCGATCACCTTGCCTTCCCAGCTGCGGCCGTTCGTCAGGAGCCTGGTCGGCTGCCCCAGCACGGCCAGGCCATCGGGCCGCAGTTCCTGCACGAAGAGATGGGTCGGCTGGTTGCAGCAGTTGCCGTCGCTCTTGAAGTACAGGTAGAGGCGGCCGCCGTCTAGGAAGGGGCTGGCGTCGATGGTGCCGCCCAGCTCGGCCTGGCAGATCAGGGGCTTGCCGGCATGGTCGACGAAGGGGCCGGCCGGGGAGTTTGCGACCGCCGCGCCCACGCACTGCCGGTCCGAGGCCAGGTCGTGCGCCGTGTAGTACAGCACGTAGCGCTCGCCGAGCTTGATGACTTCCGGCGCCCAGACGTGCGGCACTTCCTTGCGTACCCAGCTCGCGAGCGTCGGCATCGCATCCGGCAGCGCGCGCCAGGATTGCAGGTCGCCCGAGTGCAGGGCCGGGACGTTCTTGCCGTCGCCGTTGGTGGCGTAGGCATAGTAGCCGCCGGCATCGGGCAGCACGAAGGGGTCGGGGAAGTTACCGATCGAACTCGTGACCGGGTGCGTGGTCGCACAGCCGGCCAGGACCAGGGATACGGCGAAGGGCAGTCCTGCCCAGCGCATCATGCCGCGCTCCCGACCGGATTCGCCTTGCAAGTCAATGCCCTCATCAATCCCTCCTCGTCTTGTCATTGCTGAGATCATACGGCCCGCACCCGGCGCGCTCCAATAACGAAACGCGCGCGACGTATGCCAAATCCGTATTCGTCAGGTATGTACGGGCGGCGTCAGGCCGGCCGCTTCGCGCAGGGCCGTCAGCATCGCCTCGGCCGAGGGCGCCAGGTGATGGCGCTTGCGGGTCACGATGCCGTAGACGCCGGCGCGCAGGTCCACGGCCAGCGGCAGCACGGCCAGCGTGCCGGCATCCAGTTGCGTCTGCACCAGTTCGGGCGGCAGCGCCACCACCCGATCGCTGTCGGCCAGCAGGCGCGTGATCAGCGGCAGGGAAATCGTTTCGACCACATCGTCGGGCTGCGGCAATCCCCTGGAAATGAACAGCGCCATCAACTGGTCGCGCAGCCGCCCCGGCGCCGGCAAGATCCAGGGCGCCCGCGCCAGTTCGTCGAAACCGAGGTCGCCGCGCCCCAGCCAGGGGTGGCCGGCACGCACGATCAGGCTGTGCGGCTCGTCGGCCAGCGGCTCGAAGTCGAGCTCGGCGGCGGCAAGCGGGTCGAGGATGCGGCCGATCACGATGTCGAGTTCGCCCGCGCGCAGCCCCTCGATCATGGCCTGGCTGGTATCGCTCGAAACCGCCACCTGTACGCGCGGATTGCGCTCCTTCAGCAGCTTGACCGCCTGCGGCAGCAGCGAGGCCGCCGGCGCGCGCACGCTGCCGATGGCCACGCGTCCGCCGAAGCCGGCCTGGCCCTGCATGATTTCCTGGTGCGCCGCATCCATCTCGGCCAGGGCCGCGCCGGCGCGCCTGATCAGCACCTGGCCGTACCAGGTCGGCACCACGCCGCGCGGCAGGCGCTCGAACAGGGGGACGCCGAGCGCATGCTCGAGCTCGCCGATCAGTTTCGAGGCGCCCGGCTGGGTCAGCCCGGCCGCCTCGGCCGCATGCAGGATCGAGGCATGGCGGCCGAGCTCGACCAGCAGCACCATGTGGCGCGTCTTGAGGTGAAAGCGGATGAACCGGGTGGACGATGAATCGCGCATGCCGCTTTGTGAAATTTTTGTTAAGAAATCTTACGGTAGGCAGCAGGCGGGCGTCAACGTGATCCGGGTAAATATGTTGTTTATTCGGAAATTAACCCCTGCTGTCGGGCAGACTTGACCCAGCCCGGATACTCGTCCATCAACAGGTCGTACAAAGCGGGATCGGCGTGCTCGTCGGGCGACGCCACCGAAAAGAAACCGGCGTTGTCGATCAGGCGGCCATCGAGTTCGTCCAGCTTTTCGAGGAAGGGGAAATCGGAATCGGCGAAATTGATCAAGCACTTGCTCTTCGATTTCTTGCCCTTGCCGATGCCCATGAATTGCCAGAAGATCGGTTCGCGGCTCGACCAGCGCAGCTGGCGCTCGGTGAGCGGCTTGTCCGAGGTGCCGCCGTCGGTGACGAACATCACGTACACCGACAAGGCCGCCTTGCACGGATTCTTGCGTTCGCCGCCGCGCGCGTCGGGGAAGTAATGGCGGCGCACCGCTTCCATGGCCGCGCCGTAGCGGGTGTCGCCTTCGAGCGGATGGCGTTCGATCATGTCGCGCACGTAGCCGGAAAAGTTATCCAGGCCCATCGCCTCGCCGCGGTGCACGTTGCGGCCGAACAGGAAGACATCGATCTCGCCGTCGTCGTCGAAGCGGCAGCCCAACGCCAGGATGCGTTCTGCGAAGCGCTGTACCAGCCCCTTTTTATATAGCGTGCCCATCGAACCCGAGATATCCAGTACCAGGCAGACCCGTGCGCGGTGCTTGTCCAGGCCGACCTTCGCCAGCGAGACCCCGGCCGACTTGACCAGGCTGACCAGCTGGGGCGCGGCCTGCTCGACGCGCTTTTCCAGGTTGATCGAGGGCGGCTTGGGCGGGACCGGCGCCGGTGGCGGCGCTTCGGCCACGTCGGCGCCGAAGTGTTTTACGAGCGCGGCCAGGCCGCCATTGAAGCCCTGCCCCACCGCCATGAAGCGCCACTGGCCGTCCTTGCGGTAGAACTCACCGAGCATCACGGCCTGCTCGGCCGCGAAATCGCGCCCGCTGAACTCGAAGCGCGCGAATTCGCCTTGTCCATTCACCAGGCGCAGGCAGCCGGACTGCAGCTGGGACATGGTGTCGCCGCCGTCGATGCTGGCGGTGATCGTCACGCGTTCGACCGACGCCGGCAGGCGGCCGAACTGGAACAGGAAGCCGTTCCTGTCGCCGCCGACGGCGCCGGCACGCACGCCGCCGCAGGGACTTTCCGGCTGGTTGAAGAAGGTCATGTAGCGGTCGTCGACCAGCTTGCCCGCGGCATCGAGGCCGAAACAGGCGAAGTCGAGTGTCAATCCCCGCGCCGACACGCAGGCCTGCACGGCGCCGTCGGGCGCGTACTGCGCCAGCGGCAGGCGCTCGCCTCGTGACAACTGCTTCATATGGTCTCCTGTTGGAATGACGAAGGATGGGGCCGGGCGCGGCCTGCGAACGTCATCCATTCTCTCCGAACTGCGAATTCTTGGCGGCATTATTTCAGCGCAGCGGCGCACTTCATCCAACACGCATACGCGCGCCAGCGACAAGCTTGGCAATATTGCACTCCAATATATTTCGTGGCAGCATGGCGCACCACTTTCTTCCCGCCGCCCATGTTCAATACGATCCTCGGTGCATTCGACAGCGCGCGCAAGGCCCTGTCTTCCAACGCTTCCCTGATCCGCCAGTTGCTCGCCCCGCTCGAGCGGATCGATCCGGCGCTCGCCACACGGGCGGCCGCCTACCTGGACGACGGCAGCGAGGCCACCGTATTGGCCGAACTGAAGCAGCATGCGGCCACCGCTTCCCCGCTGCTCGGCCAGCCGGGCCGCCTGCGTGCGGGCCTCTGGCTGAGCGGCGGAGACGACGCACTGCGCACACGCATCGAGTCCGGCGTGGCCGCACGCGACGCCCTGTATCGCCGCATCGCCCCGGCGCCGGCCGACCTGGCCTTGCTGGAACGCCTGGGCCGCCTGTTCGAAGCGGCGGACGGCGGCGTCTCGCTCGAACGCGCCGGATCGTCGGCGCCCGACTGGCTGAGCTATGTGTTGAACGACGCGCTCTGGGCCTCGCTGCCCTCGGACGGCCGCTCGCGCACGAACTCGGAGAAACTGGCGGCGGCACGCCCGAACTGGGACATCCGCCTGCTGCGTGCCCTGCTGGCCGAGACCGGCCTGCCGCAAGCGATTGCATTCGACATCGTGTTCGAACGCAGCGGCGTCGGCGCCTATTACCACGACCGGGTCTACCGCAGCCTGCTGGCGCCGGGAGCGCTCGACGCCGACATGCTGGACAAACCGGACGGCGTCGCCGCCACCGCAAAAAGGCTGACGGCCGACAGCAAGGTGCTGCTGGCCGACCGCATCGCCGCGGTGCCGGCGCTGCGCGAACGCTTTACCCCCCTGCTGGTGCGCCTGGCCGCCGGCAGCAGCAAGACCGTGCGCGCGGCCGCCGCGCGCCACCTGGAAGGGCTAGCCCCGGGCCGCCGCCTGGCCGAGCTGACCGCCTTGCTGCGCGAGGGCGACAGCGAGGAACGCTGCCACGCCGCCGGCCTGCTGGCGCGCATGCAGGGGACGGATGCGGGCGCGGTGCTGGAAGAAGCGCTGGCGCGCGAGGCCAGCAAGCCGGTACAGGAAGCGATCCGCCACGCGCTGTCGCGCCTGCAGGCCGCCGGCGACGCCGCCGATGCCGAGCTCCCCGAGCCGCCGCCGCTGCCGGTCCTGGTCGAGACCCGGCTGGCCGACGACGCCATCGACCTCCTGCTGGCCAACCACGCGCAGCTGCTCGAACGGCACCGCCTGCAGGCGGAAAAAGAAGAGGAAGAGAACCGCACCAGCACGCGCAAGGCGCGCGGGAGGAGCCAGGAGTACGCGAACTACCGCAAGCTCGGCGCCGGCCAGCTGCGCGATGCGCTGGCGGCCTTGAACGGCGAGGGCAACGCAAAGATCCTGAAGGAGCACGAGATCGGCCAGGTCTTGGCGTTGGGCGGCCAGCTGGAAGCGCGCGCCGACTTCGGCCTGCTGCAGGTCTTGCGCTGGGAACTGAACGCGCGCATGGGCGAAAACGCGGCCTGGTTCGGGCCACGCATGTACAACTGGCTGCAGCGCCAGGATCCGCATAGGGTCGACCTGCGACAGCTCGCCGAGGTGGCAACCCGGTGCGGTGCGGCACCCGGCCTGTTTGCCAAGATGTGCCTG
>DAMABW010000217.1:0-7820 GCA_031999925.1 Massilia sp.
GTTCGGACCGGCGCTGTCGAAGGTGCTCGACAGGAACTCGTCGCGCCAGTTGAGGGCCGCGCGCACCGTCCACTTGTCGTTCTCGTAGATACCCACCAGGTTGGCCGAGTCGCTCAGGCCCGGCAGCGCGAACTGTTCGCCCAGGCTGTTGTTGTTGAAGCGCAGGCCCGAGTCGACGAAGGTGTAGTTCGCCTGGACGCCGAAGCCGCTGTTGCCGAACATGTGCTGCACGTTCAGCTCGGTGCCGTACAACATGGCGCGCTTCTCGTTCGAGAAGGTGGTGATCGTGAAGTTGGCGACCGGGTCGCTGGCCTGGCCGAGGATCTTGCCGGCCAGGTTGCCGTTGGCGTCGACGCCTTCCACGGTCACGCCAGGCTGGCCGGCCTTGTTGCGGAAGATGTAATTGCGGATGCAGGTCGTGTCCGAGGTGGCGCAGCCGTTGGCGAGGGCTTCGTTCCAGTAGGCGCCGCCGACGGGGGTGTGCACGTCGAAGGGCTGGGCCACGAACTGCGAAGTGCCGGCATAGTTCTTCAGGTTCTTGCGGAAGTGACCGATCGAGAAGAAGCTCTGCTTGCCGTAGTACCACTCGTAGGACAGGTCGGTGTTCTTCGAATGGACAGGTTTCAGCGACGGATTGCCCTGCGAGCCGTCGCCGCCGATCACACGTCCCAGTTCGAGCAGCGTCTGCCCGCCGGCGATCTGGTCCCAGCGTGGCCGGCCGATCGTTTCGCCATACGCGAAGCGCAGCTTCATGTCGGGGCGCAGGTCGACGTCGGCGTCCACCGTCGGCAGGAAGTACTGGTACTTGCCGGTGAGGGTGGTGAAGTTCTTGTCCCCGAAGCGGACCTTGAACTCGTTGTTCGAATCCCAGCTGTAGCCGTTCGGGATCGGCACCAGCGCGGTCGAGACCACGTGGGTATTCTCGTAGCGTACGCCGATCCCGGTGTGGACCGGCAGGCCGAAATCCCAGTCGGTGTTGAATTGCAGGTACAGGCTCTTCGAACGTTCGCGCGTGCGCTGGTCGTTGTCGTAGGTGGTTTTCGGCAGGTAGAGCTCGGGCTGGCCGGACGCGTTGGCCGCGATCTGGCGCACCTGGGCGAAGTCGAAGGTGTAGAAGGTGTTGAACAGGTTCGGGTTGTTGCTGCCGTTGATCTTGTCGAAGTACTGGCGCAGGCTCTCCTGGTGCCACAGGCTGCTCGGGTAGTCGGCCGCGCTGGTGGCGCCGCCCCAGGTTTCGCGCTGCTGGTTCGAGAAGGCCGAGCGGTTGTTCGCCTCGGTCAGGGCCAGGCCGAAGTTCAGCTCCGAGGCCTCGAACATCTTCAGGCTGGCTTTCGCCTGCGCCTGTTCGACTTCGCCCTTCATGTAGCCATTCTGGAAGGTCGAGCCGGTGACCTGCTGGCCGGCGCGGGCGAAATCGGCGCCCTCGATGCTCAGGACCGGGAAGTCCTGGGTGAAGTCGCCGGTGGTGGTGCCGCGGCTGAAGCTGGCGGTGCCCAGGGTATTCGACGAACCCCATGGGCTGTCCGGGGTCGATTCGGCGCTCGATTTGTGGGCGTCGAATTCGACGCGCAGGTCGGACGTCGCCTTCCATACCGCATTGAAGCCGAGCGATTTGTTCTGGGTGCGGGTGGCGAAGTCGGCGCCGCCCATGGCGATGTCGCTGGTGGCCGGGTTGATGATCTCGGTATAGGTCAGCGGCGGCGCGACGCCGCCCACCGGGTCGCCCCAGCTGCTGCTCGACGGGCCGAAGTTGAACCAGGCCGACATGTCCTGGCGCCGGGTGTGGATCTTGTTTTCGGAATAGGTGTAGTCGAGGGTCGTGGTCAGCGCCTTGCTCGGCGCGTACTGCAGGACCAGCTGGCCGTTGGTGCGCTCGCGCTGCACGCCGCTCATCGAGTAGTTCAGGTTTTGCGGCACCGAATAGATGGTGTCGCCCGACGGACGGTTGACGATGTTGGCGCCGCCCGGCGTGTTCGCCTGCGGGATGTTGCCCCAGGCGCCAGTGTCGCCGGCGGCGATCGGGCCGCGCCAGCCGCCCGGCACGGCGGCCTGGTTGTAGCCCAGGTGGCGTTCCTGGTAGCTGCCGCTGATGGCGATACCGAACTTGCCGTCGGCCGTGGCATTGCTGTAGATGCCCGAGATTTCCGGGGTGACCTTCTTGTTGCCGTTCTTGACGTCGCCCGGCAGTTCGCTGGCCGAGGTGTCGTGCACGCCCTTGATGCCGATGCTGGCCTGCTTGCCGTTGCGCTCGAGCGGACGCGCGGTCATCACGTTCAGGGTGGCGCCGATGCCGCCGGTCGGGGTGTCGGCGCGCGCCGACTTGTACACCTGGATCTGCGAGATGGCTTCCGAGGCAATGTTGGCGAAGTCGTAGGCGCGGCCGTTGCGGTCGCCGAGGTTCGAGGTCGGCATCTGGCGGCCGTTCAGCAGCACCAGGTTGAAGTCGGGGCCGACGCCGCGCACGGTGACCTTCGAGCCTTCGCCGATTTCGCGGTCGATCGAGACGCCGCTGATGCGCTGCAGCGATTCGGCCAGGTTGGTGTCGGGGAACTTGCCGATGTCCTCGGCGACGATGCCGTCGACAAAGCCGGTGGCGTTGCGCTTCATGTTCATCGACGAGGCCATGCTCTGGCGGATGCCCTTGACCAGGACCACCTGCGGCGCGGCGGTGGCATCGGCGACGACGCCCGAATTCGGGCTGGCGCCGCTGGCCTGGTCGGCGGTGGCGCCATTGCCGCTGGCCTGGTCGGCGTTTGCTCCCGTGCTCGTGCCGGTGGCGTTACCGCTGGCGGTGGTGGCGGTGGGTTGGCCGGCTTCCTGCGCGTATGCCGGCGCCAGGAAGGCGCCGCAGGCAGCGGCGACGGCCAGGCTGATGAGTTTCTGCTTTGCCATAGGGTAGTGCATGTGTTCTCCTCTTTTCTTATAGATTTGATTGTCAGCCACACCTGACCGGGTCTCCGCACCCAGCCGACCGACCTGCCGCTGTCTCTGTTACCGCGCTGCCCAACACGAAAGGCCGACTGCATCCCTGAACCGGAGCAGCGGCGCGTCGTTGTTTTTCCATGCGCCGTCTCTTGCCGGAGGCGCTTTCTTTGGAAACTGTGGAAACGTTTCCATATGTTCTGAGTGAATATTAGGCTTAGGAAAAAAAATTGTCAACGGAATATTCTTCGAGACGCGGGTTTGGGTTGGCCGCGCAACAACCGGGTGTGCGTTGACACCTGAAATGGCCGGATGTTACATTCGTCGCGGGGTTCTGGTAACGTTTCCAAATAAGGGCGGACGGATGAAGAAAGAGTGGATGGCGCTTGCCCTGGCAGCGCTGGTGTTCGGTGGCGGCCCGGTACAGGCGCAGTCGGTTTCGGTGCCATCAGGCTGGGCGCTGGACTGGCACGACGAATTCGACGGCACGGCGCTCGACCGCGGCAAGTGGGTGCCCGAGCCGGGCGGCCAGGACAACGGCAACAACGAAAAGCAGTTCTACACCGATCGGCCCGAAAACCTGCGCGTGGCCGATGGCATGCTGGTGCTGGAAGCGCGCCGCGAAGCCTACGGCGGCAAGGAATTCACTTCGGCGCGCATCAAGACCGCCGGCCTGCGGGAGCGCACCTATGGCCGCTACGAAGCACGCATCAGGATCCCGCGCGGGCAGGGCATCTGGCCGGCGTTCTGGATGCTGGGCGCCGACATCAGGACGGTCGGTTGGCCGCGCTGCGGCGAGATCGACATCATGGAAAACATCGGCAAGGAGCCGAACCTGGTGCACGGCACCCTGCACGGGCCGGGCTACTCGGGCGAGCATGCCTTCGGCGCACCGATCAAGGCGGACAGCGGGGCATATGCGGACGACTTCCATGTGTATGCGGTGGAGTGGGAGCCGAAGCAAATCCGCTGGTACCGGGACGGCGTGCTGTACCACACGGCCACGCCCGAGTTGGTGAAAGGGGAGTGGGTGTTCGAGCATCCGTTCTATGTGATCCTGAACCTGGCGGTGGGCGGGTATTGGCCGGGGTATCCGGACGAGACCACGGTGCTGCCGCAGAGGATGCTGGTGGATTGGGTGAGGGTGTACAAGCGGCCGGGTTGATGTCGGCAATGATCGGCCGGTGAGGTGGTGGGTTCGAGAACCCACCCTACCGAGTTCGCTTGTCGATACATCGGCCGGTGGCCGACCATGTGTATCCACCTGCGGTAACATGTTGCGATTCTCATCACCCATGGAACCCCCACGATGCGTCTTCGCACTTCCGTATTGACGGCCTGCGCCGCCTTCACCCTGTCCAGCCCAGCCTTTGCCCAGGAAGCCCCGCTGCTGAAAGAGCCGGCCCTGCGCGCCCACCTCTCCTTCCTGGCCGACGACCTGCTGGAAGGGCGCGGCACCGGCCAGCGCGGCGGCGACCTGGCGGTGCGCTACCTGGAAACCCAGGCGGCGGCGATCGGCCTGCAGCCGATGCCGGGCGGCGGCTACCGCCAGCCGGTGCCGATCGTCGGCACGCGCCTGGTGTCGGGCGAAGTGGCGTTCGAGGCCGGCGGCAAGCGCATCGCACCCAAGCCGGGCCAGGAGATCGTGTTCGGCACGGCCAGCGGCAAGACCGACCTGGCCTTCGACGCGCCGCTGGTCTTCGTCGGCTACGGCGTGTCGGCGCCGGAAGAAAAATGGGACGACTACAAGGGCCAGGACGTGAAGGGCAAGATCCTGGTCATGATGGTCAACGACCCGCAACCCACGGCCGAGGAACCGAACCGCTTCGCCGGCAAGGCCTACACCTGGTACGGCCGCTGGCTGTATAAATTCGAGGAAGCGGTACGGCGCGGTGCGGCCGGCGCGTTGCTGATCCACACCACGCCGTCGGCGTCCTACGCCTGGAGCGTGCCGGCCAACAGCTTCTCGCACGAGCGCTTCCGCCTGGCCAGCCCGGGCAACGGCATCGAAGGCTGGCTGCAGGAAGACACCGCGCGCGGGTTGTTCGCCGCCGCCGGCTTCGACCTCGACACCCTGCGCGCCCAGGCCGAGCGGCGCGACTTCAAGCCGGTCGACCTGAAGACCTCCGTGAAGGTGCAGATGAAGTCGGCCGTGCGCCAGGTCGAGCAGTTCAACGTGGTCGGCGTCGTACCCGGGACCGATGCGAAGCTGAAGGACCAGGCGGTGGTGTATTCGGCGCACTGGGACCATTTCGGCATCGACGAGAAGCTGGGCAGCGAGGGCGACCACGTGTTCAACGGCGCCATCGACAACGCCACCGGCACCGCCGCCTTGTTGGCGATGGCGGCCGAAGCCGTGCGCAAGCCGGCGCGCCGCACCCAGGTGTTCCTGTGGCCGGCGGCCGAGGAGCAGGGCCTGCTGGGCAGCGCCGCCTACGTCGCCAATCCGGTGGTGCCGCTGGCGAAGACCGCCGCCGACCTGAACCTCGACAGCCTGAACTTCGTCGGACGCACGCGCGACATCGGCGTGCCCGGCGCGGAGCGCAGCAGCCTGTACGACACGGCCGCCGTGGTGGCCAAGAAGATGGGCCTCAAGCTGGCGCCGACGATTCCCGACCTGTCCGGCGCCTACTTCCGCGCCGACCACTTCAACTTCGCCAAGGCGGGCGTGCCGGCCTTTAACGTCGGCTCGGCGGTATTCTCGGGCGACGGCCACTTCGAGTTCGAGCACGACCAGGCCCACGCCAGCGCGACGATGGTCGGCTTCAAGAAGGACTACCACCAGGTGAGCGACGAGTACCGTCCGGAGTGGGATCTGTCGGGCATGCTGCAGCAGGCCCAGTTCACCCTGAACCTGGGCTATGCGGTGGCGAACGCGCCAGCCATGCCGACCTGGAAGAAGGGCGATCCCTTCGGCAGCGTCAAGCGCTGATGTTCAAGCGCTGATCATGGCGCCGGCGGGCAGATCCTGCCCTTGCCGGCGCGCTTGGCCTGGTACATGCGCTCGTCGGCTTCCTTGATCAGCCCTTCCGGCGTCGCGTCGCCGTTCGGCGCGAACAGGGCCAGGCCGATGCTGGCGCCGACCCGGGCCTCGCCGCCATCGACCGCGACCGGCCGGCTGACTGCCTCGATGATCTTGGCCGCCGCCACGTGGGCGCTGCGGGCGTCGTGCAGGCCTTCCAGCAGCACGGTGAATTCGTCGCCGGCCAGGCGGAACACGCTGTCGGTCTTGCGCACCACGCCGCGCAGGCGGGTGGCGATCTCGGTGAGCAGGCGGTCGCCGGCCTCGTGGCCGTGGGTGTCGTTGACGGTCTTGAAGCCGTCGAGGTCGATGAACAGCAGGCCCAGGCTCTGGCCGCTGCGGGTGGCGCGCGACTGCGTGATCGGCAGCGTCTCCATCAGGGCGCGCCGGTTCAGGAGACCGGTCAGCATGTCGTGGCGCGATTCGAATTCGCGCCGGGCCTCGGCCTGCTTGCGTTCCGAGATGTCGTGCAGGAAGGCGCTGTACATCCTCGTTCCGCGCACCTCGAGTTCGTTGATGCGCACTTCCACCGTCAGGAGCGTGCCGTCCTTGCGCATCGCCGGCAGTTCCACGCGTTTGCCGAGCGTCGATGCCGCGCTGCCCGTCAGGTAGCGCAGCAGGCTGCCGCGGTGCTCGCGCAGCAGTTCCGGCGGTACGATCAGGCTTTCCAGCTGGCGCCCGGTTGCCTCCAGCGGGCCGTAGCCGAAGGTGTCTTCGGCGGCGCGGTTCCAGACCGTGACCGCGCCGTTCTCGTCCAGGCCGATGTAGGCGTCGTTGGCGTTCTCGATCACGCTGCGCAGTTCCGCTTCGCGCTCGCGCAGTTCATTGGTGCGGCTGGCCACCCGCCGTTCCAGGTCGGCATGCAGGGTGTCGAGCGCGGCCTGGGCTTCCTTCTGGGCCTGGATGTCCTTCACCACCGAGATCAAATATTCGGTCTCGCCGCTGGCGTCGCGCTTCGGACTGACATTCAGGTTGATCCAGACCGTACCGCCATCCTTGCGGATGTAGCGCTTTTCGAGCTGGTACTGGCCGATGGTCCCCGCGCGCAGCTGTTCCAGCTGGGTGCGGTCGAGGTCGAGGTCGTCGGGGTGGGTGATGTCCTGGAAGGTCTTGCGCATCAGCTCTTCCTCGGTATAGCCGACGATCTCGCACAAGGCGCGGTTGACGCTCAGCCAGCCGCCATGCGGCGAGAGCAGCGCGATGCCGATGCTGGCCAGGTCGAAGATGGTGCGGAAACGCGCCTCGCTGGCGTCGAGCACGGCCTCGGACTGCTCCAGGTGGCGCCCGGCCACGGCCAGGCGCTCGCGGTATTGCACTTCCTTTTGCACGATGTCGGCCAGGTCGATCATGATGCACAGTTCGTCGGCGGTGAGCACGCGGGCGTGGTCGTCGATGGCGCACAGGGTACCGATCGGCAGACCGCCCGAGGAACGGATCGGCACGCCGGCATAGAAACGGATGTTCGGTGCGCCTGTCACCAGCGGGTTGTCGGCGAAGCGCTCGTCGTTGGCGGCGTCGGGCACCACCAGCGGCTGGTCCTGCAGGATGGCGTGGGCGCAGAACGCCTGTTCGCGTGGCGTCTCGGCGGCGTCCAGGCCGACGCGCGACTTGAACCATTGGCGGTCGGCGTCGACCAGCGAAAACAGCGCGGTCGGCACCTTCAGCAGGCGCGCCACCAGGCGGGTAATACGGTCGAACACCTCCTCGCTTTCGGTGTCGAGCAGGTTAAGCGAGGCCAGCAGTTCCTGGCGTTCGGCTTCGTCGTGCGGATAAGCGGCTGCGGGCATGGGTTCCTGGTCCGGCGTCCGGCGGGACCGGACACCATGTTGGCACGTTGTTGATACATTCGCACCCCCACTGTAGCAGATCGGCGCCG
>DAMABW010000218.1:0-7809 GCA_031999925.1 Massilia sp.
GCAGCTTGATCGGCGCGTCGTTGCCGGCAAAGTCCGCTTCCCACGCGCTTTCCACGAAGCTCATGTTCACCACTTCCTGGTAGCCGAGGTCGGCCAACTGGTGGCGCACGGCGAACAGCGAGCGCGTGTTTTCCGGCGCGATCAGCATGGCCGACGGGGCCACCGGCGGGTTCGCGGGAATGTTCCCGAAGCCATATACGCGCGCGACTTCCTCGATCAGGTCTTCCTCGATCTCGATGTCGAAACGGTAAGATGGCGCGGTCACCGAGAACTGGCCAGCGCCGTTTTCGTCTACCTTGTGCGTGAACGGCAGGCCCAGGCGATTGAAGATGTCGGCGATCATTTCGTCGGTAACCTCGACGCCGATCACTTTCGCGGCGCGCGCGGTGCGCAGCACGACCGGCTGGCGTTGCGGCAGGTTCGCGACCTGGTCGTCGACGGGGCCGACTTTCGTGTCGGCGGTGCCGCAGATTTCCACGATCAGCGCGGTGATGCGCTCGATGTTTTCGACCGTGTTGGCGAAATCGACGCCGCGCTCGAAGCGGTGCGAGGCATCGGTCGAGAAATTGTACTTGCGCGCACGGCCCTGGATGGCGTTGGGCCACCAGAATGCCGCTTCCAGGTAGATGTCGGTGGTGTCGAGCGTGACAGCGGTCGAGTCACCGCCCATGATGCCGGCCAGCGATTCGATTTCCTTGTCGTCGGAGATCACGCCGACCCACTCGTCGACTTCGACGGTGTTGCCGTTCAAGAGCTTGAGCGATTCGCCCTGCTTGCCCCAGCGGACGTCGATGGCGCCGTGGATTTTCGACAGGTCGAACACGTGCGACGGTTGGCCGACTTCGAGCATGACGTAGTTCGAGATGTCGACCAGGGCCGACACCGAGCGCTGGCCCGAGCGTTCCAGGCGGCGCTTCATCCATTCCGGCGTGGCGGCTTTCGCGTTCAGGCCGCGGATCACGCGGCCGGTGAAGCGGCCGCACAGGTCCGGCGCCGAGATTTTCGCAGGCAGGACTTCGTCGGTATTCACGGTGACGGCGCGTGCGCTCGGCAGCGACAGCGGCGAACCGGTCAGGGCCGACACTTCGCGCGCCACGCCCAGCACCGACAAGCAGTCCGCCTTGTTCGGGGTCAGCTTGATGGTGAACTTCAGGTCGTTCAGGCCGAGGTAGTCGCGGATATTGGTGCCGACCGGCGCATCTTCCGGCAACTCCATCAGGCCACTGCTTTCTTCCGAAATCTTCAGTTCCTTGGCCGAGCACATCATGCCCTGCGACTCGACGCCGCGCAGCTTGCCGACCTTGATCTCGAATGGCTTGCCGTCGGCGCCCGGCGGCAGCACGGCGCCAGCCTTGGCGCAGATCGCCTTCATGCCGGCGCGCACGTTCGGGGCCCCGCAGACGATGTTCAACAGCGTGCCGGTGCCGGCATCGACCTGGCAGACGTTCAGGCGGTCGGCGTTCGGGTGCTTGGCCACTTCCACCACGTGCGCCACGACCACGTTCGAGAACGGCGGCGCGACGGCTTCGACTTCCTCGACTTCGAGGCCGGACATGGTCAGCAGGTGGGCCAGTTCGTCCGAATTCATTTTCGGATCGACCAGGGAACGGAGCCAGTTTTCGGAGAATTGCATAATCTTTTTACCTTGTAGCTGCGCTATTTATCAGGTTTTCTTATAAATGGATGAGGAAGCCGGAGCGTGCTCGACGACTTCCAACATGCGCATCCTTAATTGAACTGCTTCAGGAAACGCAGGTCGCCTTCATAGAACAGGCGCAGGTCGTTGATTCCATAACGCAGCATCGTCAGGCGCTCGAGGCCGGAGCCGAACGCGAAGCCGATGAACTTTTCCGGGTCCAAGCCGAAGTTGCGCACCACGGTCGGGTGCACCTGGCCGGCGCCCGAGACTTCCAGCCAGCGGCCCTTCAGCGGACCGGAACCGAAGGCGATGTCGATCTCGGCCGACGGTTCGGTGAACGGAAAATAGGACGGACGGAAACGCACCTGCAGGTCGTCGGTCTCGAAGAAGGCCTTGACGAAGTTCAGGTAGACGCCCTTCAGGTCGGCAAACGAGATGTCTTCGCCGATCCACAGGCCTTCGACCTGGTGGAACATCGGCGAGTGGGTGGCGTCGCTGTCGACGCGGTAGGTGCGGCCCGGCGCGATGACCTTGATCGGCGGCGTATGGGTGCGCGCGTAGCGCACCTGCATCGGGCTGGTGTGGGTGCGCAGCAGCAAGGGTTTACCGGTGCTGTCCTGGCCTTCGATGTAGAAGGTGTCCTGCATCGAACGCGCCGGGTGGTTTTCCGGGCTGTTCAGGGCGGTGAAGTTGGTCCAGTCGGTTTCGATTTCCGGGCCGTCGGCCACGTCGAAGCCGATCGAGCGGAAGATCTGCTCGACGCGTTCCCAGGTGCGCATCACCGGGTGGATGCCGCCGACCGAGCGGCCACGGCCCGGCAGGGTGACGTCGATGGACTCGGCGTTCAGGCGTTCGAGCAGCTGGGCGTTCGCCAGGTCGTCGCGGCGCGCGGTCAGTGCCTTTTCGATTTTTTCTTTGGCGGCATTGATCAGGGCGCCTTGCGCCTTGCGCTGTTCGGGGTCGAGCTTGCCGAGACCCTTCATCAGTTCGGTGATTTGGCCGGTTTTGCCGAGGTATTTCGCTTTTGCGTTTTCCAGCGCGGCTGCATCCTGGGCAGCGGCGAAATCGGTCCCTGCGACGACGACGAGTTCTTCCAGCGAGTTCATGCTTTGTTCTTTTCCTGTTTTTGGGTGGCGGGAGACGCCACAATCAAAAACGGGGCACAGGTGTAGCACCGTGCCCCGCTCTCTGCCCCAACGTTACCGCAGGGCTGGTCTTGCAAACCGGATGCTAATTAGGCAGCCAGCTTGGCCTGGACGGCAGCGACAATCGCGGCGAATGCCGGCTTGTCGTGCACGGCCATGTCGGCCAGGACTTTACGGTCCAGTTCAATCGCGGCTTTTTTCAGGCCGTTCATGAAGGCGCTGTAGGTCATGCCGTGCGAACGCGATGCTGCGTTGATACGGGTGATCCACAGTGCGCGGAAAACGCGCTTCTTGTTACGACGGTCGCGGTAGGCGTACTGGCCAGCGCGCATGACTGCTTGCTTGGCAATACGGAATACCTTGCTACGACGGCCGCGGTAGCCTTTGGCAAGCTCAAGAACTTTCTTATGACGGGCACGTGCAGTAACCCCACGTTTTACTCGAGGCATATTCGCTCCTTAGTGTGAGATTAAGCAGATGGCATCATGCGGTAGACGCTGGTCACGTCCGACGCATTGATGTTACGGGTGCCGCGCAGTTGGCGCTTGTTCTTGGTGGTCTTCTTGGTCAGGATGTGACGCTTGAACGCCATACCCGATTTGACAGTACCGCCCGGACGCACGCGAAAACGCTTCTTCGCGCTGCTTTTGGTTTTCATTTTTGGCATAGTCATCTGTCCTCGCGGACAGCCTCATATGTAACAGGATTGCAGGTGGCAGCGACGCTGCTCTTAGATGCCTACTTTCACTTGTTTTGCAGCGAGTGCTGGACCCACTACAACCTGCTTCGAAAAACAGGAACCGCAGATTCTAGCACAGGTCGTGGCGGAAATGTGTTGCCGTTGTAGGGTGGACACCTGTGTCCACGCGGTGTGGCACGGATGCGTGATCGAAACATCCACATATTCCGATGAGCCGACCCTGCGGCGATGATGTGCGGTATGCATGAGCACGCCCGCGTGGGCAGTAGGGCTAGCTAAATGCCAGCACTACGAATGCCCACCCTACAACGGCCCACCGACCCAAGGCATCATCCGAAAAATCTGCGCCGCACAAACGAACAAAGCCGAGCCCGGCGCTGCAGCTCGCACTGCAACACCGGGCCCGGCCTGCTTTACATCGCGAAAAGAATTACTTCTTCTTCTTCGGCGCGATAATCATGATCATCTGGCGGCCTTCCATCTTCGGGAACTGCTCGACCTGGCCATACGGCTCCAGGTCGCCCTTCAGACGTTCGAGCATGCGGAAGCCGATATCCTGGTGCGCCATTTCACGGCCGCGGAAACGCAGCGTGATCTTGGTTTTGTCGCCGTCGTCCAGGAACTTGATGAGGTTGCGCAGCTTGATGCTGTAGTCGCCTTCATCGGTACCCGGACGGAACTTGACTTCCTTGACCTGGATGATCTTCTGCTTCAGCTTGGCTTCGTGGGCCTTCTTCTGCTCGGAATACTTGAACTTGCCGTAATCCATGAGGCGGCAGACCGGCGGGCTCGCGTTCGGCGCGATTTCCACCAGGTCGACGTTTTTCTCCTCGGCCAGACGAAATGCCTCAGCCAGGCTCACAATGCCCAGCGGCTCGTTGTCCACCCCGGACAGTCGCATTTCCGGGTAAGTAATTTCGCCATTGATGCGATGTGACTTGTCAGTAGCTATGTTGTTTCCTTTTAATGTCTGAATGACCGGCCGGCGTTATTTGGCTTTGGAGGAAACCTCGCCCAGGAGGCGCTCCAACAGGGCATCGACGGACATCACGCCCAGATCGACATTGCCCCGCGCACGCACGGCCACGGTGTTTGCTTCGCGTTCCTTGTCGCCAACTACCAGGATGTAAGGCAGTTTTTGGACGGAATGCTCACGTATTTTATAGGTAATCTTCTCGTTCCGCAAATCAGCGTGAACGCGCAGGCCAGCCGCTTTCAGGCGCGCCTCGACTTCCTTCACGTAGTCTGCTTGCGCGTCGGAAATGTTCAGCACGGCGACCTGGACTGGCGCCAGCCACAGCGGCAGCGCGCCGGCATAGTTCTCGATCAGGATGCCGATGAAGCGCTCCATCGAGCCGACGATCGCGCGGTGCAGCATCACTGGCACCTTGCGGGTATTGTCTTCCGCGACATATTCGGCGCCGAGGCGGCCCGGCATCGAGAAGTCGACCTGCATGGTGCCGACCTGCCATGGACGGCCCAGGCTATCCTTCAGGTGGTACTCGATCTTCGGACCATAGAAGGCGCCCTCGCCCGGCAGCTCGGTCCATTCCACGCCGCAGCCGCGCAGCGCCGAACGCAGCGCTTCCTCGGCCTGGTCCCAGACTTCGTCGGAACCGATGCGGTTTTCCGGACGCAGGGCGATCTTGACGTCGATGTTGTGAAAGCCGAAGTCGTCGTAGACCTTCATCGCCTGGGCGTGGAAAGCCACCACTTCCGGCGCAATCTGTTCTTCGGTACAGAACACGTGGCCATCGTCCTGGGTGAAGCCGCGCACGCGCATCAGGCCGTGCAGCGCGCCCGAGGACTCGTTGCGGTGGCACTGGCCGAACTCGCCGTAGCGCAGCGGCAGGTCGCGGTAGCTCTTCATGCCGGCGTTATAGATCTGCACGTGGCCCGGGCAGTTCATCGGTTTCAGCGCGTACGAACGGTTCTCCGAATCGGTGGTGAACATGTTGTCGCGATAATTGTCCCAGTGGCCGGTCTTTTGCCACAGGGTGACGTCCAGGATCTGCGGCGCCTTGACTTCGTTGTAGCCGGTGGTCTGGTAGGTCTTGCGCATGTATTGCTCGACCTGCTGCCAGACGGTCCAGCCCTTCGGATGCCAGAAGATCAGGCCCGGTGCTTCTTCCTGGAAGTGGAACAGGTCCAGTTGCTTGCCCAGCTTGCGGTGATCGCGCTTCTCGGCTTCTTCCAGCATGTGCAGGTATTGCTCCTGGTCTTCCTTCTTGGCCCAGGCGGTGCCGTACACGCGCTGCAGCATCTCGTTCTTCGAGTCGCCGCGCCAGTAGGCGCCGGCCAGCTTCATCAGCTTGAAGACCTTGATCTTGCCGGTCGACGGCACGTGCGGACCGCGGCAAAGGTCGGTGAAACCGCCTTCCGAATACAGCGACACGTCCTCGTTCGCTGGAATCGAGGCGATGATCTCGGCCTTGTAGTCTTCGCCGATCGATTTGAAATAGGCCACCGCTTCGTCGCGCGGCAGCACCTTGCGGGTGACCGGCTCATCCTTCTTGGCCAACTCGACCATTTTTTTCTCGATGGCCTTCAGGTCGTCCGGGGTGAACGGGCGCTTGTACGAGAAGTCGTAGTAGAAGCCGTTCTCGATGACCGGGCCGATTGTGACCTGGGCATCCGGGAACAATTCCTTTACCGCATACGCCAGCAAGTGGGCGGTCGAGTGACGGATCACGTCCAGGCCCTCAGGGTCCTTGTCGGTGACGATCGCGAGATCGGCGTCCTGCTCGATCAGGAACGAGGTGTCGACGACCTTGCCGTTCACCTTGCCGGCCAGGGCAGCCTTGCCGAGGCTGGTGGCGATGCTGCTCGCCACCTGGGCAACGGTGACTGGTCCTTCGAATTGACGGCTGGAGCCATCCGGAAGTCGCACATTCAACATTTTGATCTCCAATCGACGCCTGTTGCGCCTGCTAACATTAATAAATTTGAAACTGAAAAAGTCGGGACGAAAAAAAACGCGCACCAGGCGCGTTGTTTTCAGTGTTGTCGAGTTTCTTCGAGCAAAAGGCCACCGTACCGCGTCTAGCGATTCCCCCACAACCAGGTTGTAGTTCGCGGTGTCATAACCGTTTGTGCCTTTCTCGCTCTTACTGTTGACGACAAGAGCGGAAAACCGGAGTTCCCCGCACTGTCTTTGTATTCTGGTGGGCGGTGCAGAATTCGAATCTGCGACCCCTTGGATGTCGACCAAGTATTCTAACCAGCTGAACTAACCGCCCAATGAGGAGCATTATAGGGGCCAGGCGCCGACCGCGCAAGGGTTGATCCGAATTAAGTATTTCCATACCGCCCGCCGCAGCCGGCCTGCCCGCCGTCGGGGCCGATATCCATTACACTTGGCAGTCGTTGAACCCAGAGTACTGAATATGTCTTCCCAGCACGCCGCCCCGACTTCCGAACACTTGCACGCCCACCTCGACGGCGACGCCGAGCACGGCCACTTCATCGAGGCGCGCAGCCAGAAAGCGCTCGCCTTTGCCCTCACACTGACGCTGCTGTTCGCGCTGGTCGAAGTGATCACCGGTGTCGTGTCGAACTCGCTGGCCCTGATTTCCGACGCCGGCCACATGGTGACCGATGCCGCCGCCCTCGGCTTGGCCCTGCTGGCCCAGCTCATCGCCAAGCGCCCTCCCTCGAGCCGGCATTCCTTCGGCTTCGTGCGCGCCGAGGCGCTGGCCGCCTTCGTGAATTGCCTGGCGATGCTGGCCTTGGTGGCCTGGATCGTCTACGAGGCGGTGCAGCGCCTGACCCACCCCGAGCCGGTGCAGGGGGGCGTGGTGTTGATCGTGGCGGCGCTCGGCGCCTGCATCAATATCGCGGTGGCCTGGGTGCTGTCGCGCGACACGGAAAGCATCAACACGCGCGCGGCCCTGGTCAACGTGATGGGCGACCTGCTCGGCTCGGTGGCGGCGATTGCCGCCGGCGCCATCATCTACTTTACCGGCTGGGTGCGGATCGACCCGATCCTGTCGATCTTCGTCTCGCTGTTGATCCTGAAATCCACGGTCGGCATCCTGCGCGAGTCCTACCACTTCCTGATGGAAGGCGTGCCGCACGGGATCGATTACCTGCAGGTCGGCGCCGACCTGGCCGCGGTCGAAGGCGTGCTGTCGGTACACGACCTGCACGTCTGGGACATGTCGCCCGGCCACCCTGCCCTGATCGGTCACCTGGAGATCGCCGACCTGGGCAAATGGCCGATCGTGCTGCGCCGCGTGAAGGAGATGCTGCTGGACAAGCACGGGATCGACCACGTCACGCTGCAGCCGGAAGCGCTGGACGGCAAGCCGCTGGAACCCGGGTGA
>DAMABW010000219.1:0-2091 GCA_031999925.1 Massilia sp.
ATGCTAGAAGAAAGCGCCATCGCCAGCCAGCAACTGATCACGGCCGATCGCCAGAGCGAAGTCATCAGCGCCGCCGCCGCGCGTGCCCAGCCGACCAGCGAAAAACTGCGCGCCTACCAGCAGCACATCTCGCGCCTGGCGGCCGATGCCCAGGTCGAACTGGCACGCGTGACCGAGCAGCACGTGCAAAACACCTCGCGCACCGCCCGCGCCCTGGCCGACGAAGTGTCGCGCACGGCAAGCGAAGAAACCGAACGCGGCCTGCGCAAGTCGCAGGAAACGGCGGAACGCTTCACCGACCCGTTCGTGCGTTCGGGCTATACCGGTAATGGCCAGGCCGAGCCCCGCAGCGCCGGCCAGTCGCAGTCGTCTTCGCCATCGCAGTCCGCGCAAGGTAATGGCGGCACCCACGTGCAGGGCGGGCAAAGCGGCAGCATCGGCCGCAGCGACGGCAGCCCTGCGGGTTCGCAGGCAGGCAGGGGCGCACACGGCGCCTGATGCATAGGTGAGCGGGTGTTGGTTGGGTGGGTTCTCTGACCCACCTGGGCGGGCTCACCCGGTCCTTGACATTGCCTGGCCAGCGCGGCATGCAGCGGCTGGCCGGGCCAGCGGGGTTTGAAAGGGCAGCCCGAACAAGGGCCGCAAGGGAGCAACCCGGCGCACGAACTCGAACACCGCGAAGCTCAGCGTGAGCGTCAGCACGATCAGCACCAGCGCCTCGACGCCGGGGCCAAGCCGCAAGGGTTTGAAGTAATGGGCCAGCGCCACGATGATGGTCTGGTGCACGATGTACACCGGGAACACGGCCGCAACCAGGTAGCGCCGCGCCGGACCGTCGCGTTCGAGGTGGCGCGCCGCGAAGCCGCAGGCCGCGACGATGGCGCACCAGGCGCTCGTGGCATACACCGTCGCCATGGCAGGGAACAGCGCCATCGGGTCTACGCCGGGCAGTTGGCGCTCGAACAGCGTGCGCCACAGCACGACGGCAGCCCAGCCGGTGGCGGCGATGCCCAGCGCGGGCCAGCGCAGCGCAGTGAAGCGCGCCCAGCATGCCGGAACGTGGGCAAACAGGGCGCCGAGCAGGAACAGGAACAGATAGGTGGCGTGGTTGAACGGGTCGTCGAAGAACATGTGGGTTTCACCGAAGCGGCGCAGCAGGACGACGCGCGCCAGCGCCAGGCAGGCGGCCGGCAGCACGACCAGTTTCCAGCCGTGCAGGCGGCTGACGAGGGCGCGTGCCAGGCCGGGCAGGCGTGGGCCGGCAAGGGCGGCGAGCGCAACCAGGACCGCGCAATAGGCCCACAGGTAGGGCAGGAACCACAGGTGGTTCCAGGTCGGCATGAACAGGCAACCGTCATGGTCGCAAAAGCCGCCGTAGCCGGTGACGAACAAACCGAGGAAGTGCAGGTAGCTGCCGTCGTAGCCGACGTCTTCGACCACCTCGAAGTAGGATTGCGGCGGCACCACGACCAGCACGCCGAACACCAGTGGCAGCAGCAGGCGCAGGCTGCGCCGGCGCAGGAAGGCGCCCCCGCCGAGGCGCGCCAGCGCCATGCTGGCGGCGGCACCGGCGACCAGGAACAGCAGGCCCAGGCGCCAGGGCGCCGACAGCAGCATGAAGGCATCGAGGCCGGGAACGATGACGTCGCTCTTCACGTGCCAGTCCCAGCTGACGTAGTACATGCCCACGTGGTAGAGCACGAGAATGAAAAAGGCGAGGATACGCAGCCAGTCGAGGAAGAGCAGGCGCGGCGGACGGGGCGTGTGCATGGGTGGCATTGGCAATGGAAAGTCGCCAGACTAGATCCACGCGCCGCGGCCGCGCGAGCCTTATGTGGCCAGCCGCATCCGGGCTGGGGCGAAGCGCCGTTTCGCCGGGCTCGACGCTGCCCACGGTCCGCTTACGCCAGCCGTTGCCGCCGCAGGCGCTACCGGCCAGAAGCAGCCAGGCCGGTCGTTCAGCCCAGGGTCGCCATCACCGCGGCGCGGTACTGGCGGCTGCAGGGCACGCGCATGCCGTTGTCGAGCAGCAGTTCGCAGTCGCCATGCGGGCGTGCCAGCACGCGGGCGATGCGCGCCGTCTGCACTGCC
>DAMABW010000219.1:2101-7802 GCA_031999925.1 Massilia sp.
TGCCGCGCGCCGGTGACAGCGCACGAAGCCCGGCCCCAGTTCGGCCAGCAGGGCGCCCATCGTCTTGCGCAGCAGCGGCTGGCTGGCGCCGGTATGCAGGACCAGGTAATTGTCGGCGGTCTCGATCCAGCCGATCTCGTGCACAGGGAGCACCGTGGTGCCGCCGCGTTCCGGCACCAGCAGCTGGGCCGGGCGCGGCGCCGCCGCCAGATGCCGCCGCACACGCTCGATCGCACGCACCAGGCGCGCCGCATCGAAGGGTTTCAGCAGGTAGTCGGCGGCGCCGGTGTCGAATGCCGGCAGGGCATAGCTGTCGTGGGCGGTCGTGAAGACGACGGGCGGCGCCGGTTGCGGCAGGCAAGCCGCCAGCTCCATGCCCGACATGCCCGGCATGCAGATGTCGAGGAACAGCACGTCGGGCGCGTGCGCGGCCAACTGGCGCCGCGCCTCGTGGGCGTCGCCGGCTTCGGCGGCCACGGCCACTCCGGCGCCTTCGAGCAGACGCCGCAGGCGATCGCGCGCCGGCGCTTCGTCGTCGACGATCAGGGCGCGCATGGCACCCGCATTTCCGCGCGCACGCCGGCCGGCCGCAGCTGCGACAGGGTCAGCGTGCCCGCCGCGCCATGCAAATTGGCCAGGCGCGCCCGCAGGTTGGCCAGTCCGAGGCCGCCCGGCGCCGGCGAGGAAGAGGCCAGCACGCCGGCGTCGTCTTCCACGCGCAGCACCAGTTCGCCGCCTTCGCGCCGCGCCGTCACCGCAATCGCGGTCGCCTGCCGGCGCCGCTCGACCGTGTGCTTGAACACGTTCTCGAGCAGGGGCTGCAGGCTCACGGCGGGCAGTTGCAGGGGCAGGAGTTCGGCGCCGACCTGCCAGTCGAGCGCCACGCGCTCCCCGAAGCGCGCCGCCATCACATCGGCGTAGGCGCGCGCCAGGGCCAGTTCCGAGCCCAGCGATGCCTGCTCGGCCTGTCCCGCCTGCAGGGTGGCGCGCAGCAGGGCGGACAGTTGCACCAGGGTGGCATCGGCTTTCTCGACATCGGTATGCATCAGCGACGAGACCGTGTTCAGGGCATTGAACAGGAAGTGCGGCTGCACCTGCTGGGCCAGGCGTTGCAGTTCGGCCTGGCGCAGGAGGCCGGCGGCGCGTTCCGAGCGCAGGCTTTCCTCGACCATGCGCCGCCAGGACAGCAGGCCGAAGCTGATCACGGTGAACAAACAGACGAACAGCGAGATCTTCGAGGCTTCGAACAGGAACAACTGCGGCCACGAATCGTGCCGATAGGTGGCGCCCGCCAGCGCATAGACACCGTGGCGGATGCCGAAGGCCAGGGGCACAAAGGCGATCCAGTACATCGGCAGCCAGGCCGCCTGCAGGGCGAACCAGCGCCAGGGACGGTCGATCAGCGCCGCATGGCGCGCGGTGGCGCGCTGCTGCACCAGCCACAGCATGCTCAGCACCAGCGCCGACGACAGTTCCCACACCAGGGGCTGCCACAGGGCGCTGCCGCCGCTGCGGCGGTATTCCTGCACGGCGATGAGCACCATCAGCGCCCAGAACAGGCACCAGGCGCAGAGGACGACACGGGTGGAGCGGTTGGCTGGCATGTGCGATTCCTGTGATATGGCGGGATCATCATTGAATTCGAACAAGCTGTCAAAGGCTCAGCGGCCCGGCACCCTCGTGTCTTCCTTCTCGTCCTCGGCCCGCTCCCGGTCCAGTTCGGCCTTCATCGCCGCCACGTCGTCCATGAAAGCATCGACCGAGGCGTCCGGCGTGGCGCGCATGTCGGGCGGCAGCAGCACCGACATGTAGAGTTCGTCCGCCAGCCTGCCGTTGCGCCCTTCGTTGCTGATGAGTACCAGCCCCGAGCCGAGCAGGGCGAGCAGGGTGCAGATGGCGGTGAAACGCTTGCGCGGCCGCGGCGTCACCGTCGTCAGGTGGAACCAGACCATGCCTGCGACCAGGGCGATGGCCACGTGCGAGCCGTAGCGCGTGAACACCTCGATCGACCAGGCGTAGCCGATCGCGCTGGAGAGCAGCCGGAAGGCCATCAGCACCGCCACCCCGCAGCCGAAGATGAACAAGTGCCGCCCCAGGCGTGCATGGCGCCCGAACAGGCGGTTGCCGAGCGCCCACAGCCCGGCCCAGACCAGTCCGGCGCCGATGCCGTAGGCCAGCGCCGCCAGGTAGCGGAACAGGCGGAACGGCTGGGTGTCGGCCAGCCACATCGTGAACAGCGCCACCAGGGCGATCAGCACGGTGCCGGCCAGGCCAGGCAGGATGCCTTCCCAGCCGTGCCGGGTGCGGTCGAGCATCTCCGCCGCCACCGCGAAATCGGCCGCACGCACGCGCAGGCTGGTGTGCCCGAGACGCACCACGGTGTTGCCGTCCAGCGCCAGCGTGGCCATCCGCTTGCCCCGGTGTACCACGCCGTTGCGGGTGCCGAGGTCGCGCAGCAGCAAGCCGCCATCCTCGCCGGACTCGACCTGCGCATGGCAGGGCGCCACATGGGCATCGTCGAGGATGACCTCGTTGCCGTAGCCGCGCCCGATGCGGATCGGCAGCGTATCGACGCGCTGGCGATGCAGCACGTCGCCGTTGCGCGCCAGGGTTTCGACGAACCATGGGCCCGTCATAGTTCCCTGCTGCGCCCGAGCGCATTCAGGAAGGCGCGGGTGACGCGCATGCCGTTGTCGTAGGACACGCCGGCCACGTCGAGCCGGCTTTGCAGGCTGGCCTGGGGATTGTCGGTACTGGCCGTCAGCAGGGTGAAGTTGTACAGGCCGGGAAACTTGCGGTAGGCGCGTACGCAGGTGACGGCGCGCAGCGGCAGCGTGTTCGAGTGCACGAAGCGCTCGCTGCACAGCGGGCCGGTCAAGCGGGTGTCGCGCGTGCTGCCGAGGCGGTCGATGCGGAACTGGCTGCTGGCCAGGGCCGCGAAGCGCAGCGGGTGCAGGGAAGGCGAGCGCAGGTACTGGTGGGTGATCGACACGTGCCCGGTCTGCTGGGTGTCGGACACGTAGATGGCCGACTCCATCGCGCAGCTCAGGGTATCGGCACTGTAGGAAGCCTCGGCCTTCACGTTCGAGCGGCCCCAGCAGCGCACCTGGCCGGATTCGCGCACCGGCACCCGGTAGGGGCCCATGTTCTTGATCGACAGCGGCGTATCGAGCAGGCGCGCCACCATCGCGCGCTGGTGCGCCAGCAACTGGGCCGCGATCAGGGGATTGAAGTCCTTCAGCGGCGCCCCTTGCAGCTCGACGGTACGCAGCAAGTCCTGCGCATACTTCACCGGCACCAGGAAGCTGACCGCCTCGCCGTCGCGCCGCTTCGAGACATTGATCCCGGCCACGGTGCCGCCGGCGGTGACGCTCGGCCCGCCGCTCATGCCCGAATTGATCGGCCCGCTGAAAATCAGCTGGTCGTAGAAGCTGCGGCTGACCACGCCGTTATAGGCGCCCTCGGAAATGGCGAAGCCGAGGTCGAGCGGATTGCCGAGCGAGTACAGCGGCTGGCCCTGCGTCAGTTTCACCGGCTTTTCCGGCACGATGAAAAAGCCGCCGCCCTGGCGGTTCACGCGCAACACGGCAAGGTCGTGCAAAACATCGACCGCGAGCAATTCGATCGGGCCGCGCTTGCCGTCGGTGTCGACGTATTCTCCGGTGTAGACGGCCGGGTCGAGCGCCATCTGCGACACCACGTGGTAGTTCGTCAGCACCAGGTTCGATTCGCCGACCAGGAAGCCGGAGCCGACCGTGGACTGGGTGCGGCCATTCCTGAGCAGCATGCGGATCTGCAGCAGGTCGCCCTGGGCCGAGGAATACAGTTCCTGGGCGGCCGAGGACGGTTGGGGCAGGGTGGTGGTGGTGTCGGTTTCGCCGGGGCCGGGCGCGGATGGGGTGGCGGCGGGGGGCGCGGCCGGCGGGGTGACCAGGGGCGGCGCGTCGGGCGCCGGTTTCGCCGCTTGCGCAATTGTGTTTTTCACACGCGCAGGCGGGCTGTCGCCGGGGGCGGCGCTGGACGTGCTCAGGCACAACAGCAAGAGAAAGCTGGCGGCGCGTCGCATGGCTGTCGGCGCCGGCAACGGCCGCTGCACGAGCCGCTGCCCACGCACTCGATCAAGTGGCTAGGGTGAAGCTATTCTGCCACCAGATGGGCCGCCATGCAGAAAAACGGCCTTTTAGAGTTCGCCGTCTTCGGCCACGGGCTCGGGCGAGGTCATCATGTGGCCGAGCTTGGCCTGCTTGGTGTTCAGGTAGCTGTTGTTGAAGGCGTTGCGGTTCACCAGCAGCGGCACGCGCTCGGTGACGTCGATGCCCAGGCGGGTCAGGGCGTCGATCTTGCGCGGGTTGTTCGTCATCAGTTTCACCTGCTTGATGCCGAACTGTTCCAGCATCGGACGGCACAGCTCGTAGTTGCGCGCGTCGGCATGGAAGCCCAGCTGCAGGTTGGCCTCGACCGTGTCGGCGCCGGCTTCCTGCAGGCGGTAGGCGCGGATCTTGTTCACCAGGCCGATGCCGCGGCCTTCCTGGCGCAGGTAGAGCAGGGCGCCGCGGCCTTCGGCGGCGATGCGCTTCAGCGCGCCTTCGAGCTGGGCGCCGCAGTCGCAGCGCTGCGAGAACAGCACGTCGCCGGTCAGGCATTCCGAATGCACGCGCGCCAGCACCGGCTCGCCGTTGCCGATGTCGCCGAGGGCCATCACCAGGTGTTCCTTGCCGGTGGCGTGCTCGACAAAGGCGTGCAGCGTGAACTGGGCCCAGGGCGTGGGCAGGGCGCAGGACGTGACGTAATCGAGCAACGGTTCGGTGGTGGCGGAAGTAGCAGGCTGGGCTTGGTTGGACATTGCTGGGTCTTGGTGCGAATGGCTGTAGCCGGTAAGTATAAAAGATTTCCCGTCTTCCCGTGCGGCAGACGGCCCCGACACGACCTTGCCGGCTGTCGTCATGCACGCATGTGCCGTGTTACGCTTGCGATACAGTCAACATTGAACGTTTATGGACCGAGCAACGAACGATCTTCCGGCAGTTCGCCTGCCCACCAGTCGGCGCCGCTCGCTGGGCACCTGGCTGGCCCTGGCCTTTTCGCTGCTGTCGATCGTCCTGACCCTGCTGCTGGTGGAAGTGGTCGACATCGCCGCCACCGGACAAGTGGAAACCAGCATCGGCCACGGCCTGCGCGAACTGTCGCTGCAAACGGCCGACAAGCTCGACCGCGGCATGTTCGAGCGCTACCGCGAAGTGCGCCTGCTGGCCCAGCGCCGCGACCTGGCCCCCGGCAACGCCACCCCGGCCGAGCGCCGCGCCGTGCTCGACGCTATCCAGGACACCTACGGCTTCTACGACTGGATCGGCATGGCCGGCACCGACGGCCGCGTACAGGTGGCCGGGCGCGGCCTGCTCGAAGGGGCCGATGTGTCGCAGCGGCCGTGGTTTCGCAACGCCCTGCGCGGCGTGAACGTCGGCGACGTGCACGAAGCCGTGCTGCTGGCGCGCATCCTGCCGCAACAGGGTGGCGAACCGCGCCGCTTCGTCGACGTCGCCTTTCCCTACCGCGACAGCGAAGGCAGGACGATCGGCGTGCTCGGCGCCCACCTGTCCTGGCAATGGGCACGCGCGGTCGAACGCTCGGTGATGGCGCCGCTGGCCGCGCGCGGCGGCCGCGTCGAGGCCTTGATCGTCAGCAGCGCCGGCGTGGTCCTGCT
>DAMABW010000220.1:0-7786 GCA_031999925.1 Massilia sp.
GACCACCTGACCCAGGTCGTTGAGGGCATATACGACGGCGCCCTGGCCGCCGAAGCTGCCGAGGTCGCGCACCACGCTGCCGTCATAGAATTTGGCGCGCGGGAGGTCACCTTCGAATCCTGTGAATGCCACCTGGTCCCTGGCGTTGATTCCCTCGACCGCCCCGTTGGCGCCCAAGGGAACGACACGGTAGGTGGCCACGGCCGGCGGCGCCGGGGGCGTAGCGCCGGCCAGCGCCACGCTTGCGCACGCGGCGGCGATCGGGCACAGCAGCCAGCGGCGGCGTCCCGGCGAGGGGACGTGTGCAGTTCTCGATTGCATTTGTTCCTCCTGGTTCAGTAACGTGCGCTCTGTCAACATGCCACGCAGGAATAGGTGGTAGATGAGCGCATGCTGTCCAGCTTAGGGATGCTGCAGGGCCTGGCACTGGGCCAGGTCAAATGCGCTGCACGGACGCATACGGCCACGCCTGGCGGCATCCAGAGCGCACCTGTCGAGTGGATTGGCTGCCGTGCGGACATATCCAAGACAACGGTGCTAGGATGCATTTTATGCAACTCGACATCCCACCCACCGCCCTTTTCCTGCCCGACGACGATCCTCTTTCCCTCCTGCGCCGCCAGCTACGCGAACTGGCCGGCAGCGAACCGGCAGCCGCCTTGCAGCACCTGGTCGCGGCCGGTCTCGACCGCCTGCCCTTGCCCGGCCAGGGCGCGACCCTGGCACGCTGGCGCGCGCTGGCCGCCGTCGGCGCCCACGACCTGAGCCTGGCCAAGCTGTTCGAGGGGCATACCGACGCACTGGCCATCCTGCACGAAGCCGGAGCAGGCGACGCTGCCCCAGGAACCACCTTGGGCACCTGGTGTGCCGAGCCGCCGGATGCGCGGCTGGAAATCAGCCAGGCGCCGGACGGCGGCTTCGTGCTGACCGGCCGCAAGGCCTGGTGCTCGGGGGCGCGCTCCGTGTCGCACGCGGTGGTGAGCTGCTGGAACCGCGAAGGGGAGGCGATGCTGGCCGCGGTCGACCTGCGCCAGGCCGGCGTGACCATGGCCGACGATCGTTGGCAGGCGGTCGGCATGCGCGATTCCGCCAGCATCGACGTGCACTTCGCCGGGGTTACCGCGCGGCCGCTCGGCGGCCCCGGCTTCTATGTGCAGCGCGCCGGCTTCTGGCATGGCGGCGCCGGCGTGGCCGCTTGCTGGTTCGGCGCGGCCGGCGCCCTGGCCGAGGCGCTCTCCCAGGCGCTGCATGGGCGGCCGCCCGATGCCCATCGCCTGGCGCAGCTAGGCGAAGCGGCAATCGCCCTGCGCGCCAGCGCCGCCCTGATGCGCGAGACGGCCGCCGCCATCGACCGCGCACCCGGCGCGGATGCGATGGCGGCGGCATTGTCGGTGCGCCTGAGTGTGGAAGCGGCGGCCAACGTCACGCTGGCCGCGGTGGGACGCGCACTCGGGCCGGGGCCGATGTGCAAGGATGCCGCGATGGCGCGCCGTTTCGCCGACCTGCCGGTGTTCATGCGCCAGAGCCATGCCGAGCGCGACCTGGAGGCGGTCGGCAAACTGGTGGCGGAAAGCGTGGAGCAGCCATGGCGGCTGTGACGCGCAACCGTCATATCGCCGGCGCCGGCACCGCCGCCGACGCATGGCGCGGCGACGCCGCGCTGGCCGGCGTCGCCGAGGCCGGCGTGGCGGACCTGGTGCCGCCCGCTGCGCGCCTGGTGGTGGTGGCGCCGCATCCCGACGACGAGATCCTGGCCTGCGGCGGCCTGCTGCAACTGCTGGGCGCGCGCAGCGACACCCGGCCGCCGCTGCTGGTGGCGGTAACCGACGGCGAGGCCAGCCACCCCGGTTCGGCCGCCTGGCCGCGCGAGCGGCTGCGCGCCGTGCGCCCGCAGGAGACGCTGGCAGCGCTGGCGGCGCTGGCCTGCCTGGGCAGCGCGGCGCCGGACCTGCACCGCCTCGGCATTGCCGATGGCGGCGTGACGGCGGCCGAAGCCGATCTGGCGCGCCAGCTTGCCGCGCTGTTCGAACCCGGCGACGTGGTGCTCACGACCTGGCGCCACGACGGCCATCCCGACCACGAAGCGACCGCGCGCGCCTGCCTGGCTGCGGCCGCGCAGCGCGGCGCACGCACGCTGGAAGCGCCGATCTGGGGCTGGCACTGGAGTGCGCCGGCGGACGGCGCCATGCCCCTGGCCCATGCGCGCAAGCTGCCCCTGCCGGCTGCGGTCCTGGCGCGCAAGCGCGCCGCCATGGCCTGCTTCCAGAGCCAGGTGCTGCCTGACGCCAGCCGCGGCGCGGCGCCGGTCGTTCCCGCCCACGCGCTGGAACGCGTCCTCCTGCCTTTCGAACTCTACTTTTATGACCCTGACCGCGCATTTTGAAGCGCTGTACGCCGCCGACGAGGACCCGTGGTCGGTGCGCGCCGCCTGGTACGAAAGGCGCAAGCGCGCCTTGCTGCTGGCCAGCCTGGGCAAGGCGCGCTACCGCCAGGTCTTCGAGCCGGGCTGCGGCAACGGCGAAATGAGCGCCGCCCTGGCTGCACGCTGCGAACGCCTGCTGGCCTGCGACGGCGCCGCCAGTGCGGTGGCCGCGGCGCGCCGCCGCCTGCAGGACGGTGCGCGGGACGGTGCCCCTGAAGCGGTGCGCATCGAGCAGCGCAGCCTGCCGGCGCAATGGCCGGGCGAACGGGGCTACGACCTGGTAGTGATCAGCGAACTCGCCTACTATTTCGGCGGGACTGACCTGGAAGACCTGCTGGCGCGGGCGCACGCCATGCTCGACCCGGGCGGCGAACTGGCGCTGTGTCATTACCTACACGATTTCGACGACCGCGTGAGCGCCACCGCGCAGGTGCATGCGCTGGCCGGCCGGCTGCCCGGCATGCGGCGCAGCGTGCACCATCTCGACCAGCACTTCCTGCTCGAGATCTGGCAAAAGGAAGCCTCATGATCGGCGTCGCCGTTCCCGCTCACGACGAGGAGGCCAGCCTGGGCGCCTGCCTGGCGGCGCTGCTGCTCGCCGCACGCAACCCCGTGCTGGGCGGCGAAGCGGTGGCGGTGCTGGTGGTGCTGGACGCCTGCGGCGACGGCTCGCGCGCGGTGGTGCACCGCAGCCAGCCCTTGTTCGCCGCCGCCGGCGTGGCGCTCGATTGCATCGAGGTCGATGAACGGCGCGTCGGCGCCGCGCGTGCCGCCGGTGCGCGCCGCCTGCTGGCGCTCGGCGCGCGCTGGCTGGCGTTCACCGATGCCGACACGCGCGTGTCGCCGCAGTGGCTGGCGGCCCAACTGGCGCTGGATGCCGACGTGGTCTGCGGCTCGGTGGCGGTCGACGACTGGTCGCCGCACGCCGAGCGGGCCGACGCGCTGCGCGAGCACTTCGCGCGCAACTACCAGGACCGCGACGGTCACCGCCACATCCATGGCGCCAACCTGGGCGTCAGCGCGGCCGCCTACCTGGCGGCGGGCGGCTTCGAAGCGGTGCCTTGCCACGAGGACGTGCTGCTGGTGCGGGCGCTGGAGCGCACCGGCGCGCGTTTTGCCTGGAGCGCGCAGCCGCGCGTGTTCACCAGCGCGCGCACCGATGCGCGTGCGCGCGGCGGTTTCGGGGATACCCTGCTCAGGGTGCTGGATGAAGCGCAGGCTGTGGTGGCACAAGTACAGGCTGGGCAGCAAGTGAGGGCAGGAACCTGACGACATTTGGCGGCGAAGACAGCAAGCTGCGCCGCTCCACAACTCATACGCTTGCCATCTCCGGCTTTAGGGCTGGCGTCGATGCAGGTATGTGAAATCGATCCTCAGCCTCCGAAGGATTGGACGTACTCATGCCGTGCTCTTCACGTGGAGTAATGTCTACAGCTAGGCTTCAATTGCAATTGTGCAATGACAAACATCAAATCATGGGCATGTCGTCCATGACATTGTTTCTTGTGAATGTTTTTTTCAGAACTCTCACGTGAACATGCTCAATGCATTTGCCGCATCTCCGCTCAGCCAAGCCAATTGCCCGATACGTGTACGCCTGTCACATCATCAAGGACTACTCGACGATGTTTTGCAAGTCAAACATCTCAATGGCTGCAAGATGTTATGCGGAAGCTTTGAATACCGGCTGTTCTGTGTTCCACGAACGCGTCACTTCCGCTCAAGGAATCGGTCGCGCTGCCAATTGAACTGCAATTCGTCACAAAATGGTCGAGGCCATGCCACGAGTAGACCCTAAAACTGGCGATGTGGTTACAGATTCATACGGAAATCTCGATAGACGAGTTGAATTTTCTGATTTGACCGGAGAAGCGGTTCCGACGAAGTTGAGAGCACAAATTACAGATCCAAATATCAAAGAGCCTTATGAGACCGGATGGGGAGCGACAGACTACTCTCCGCAAGAGGCAAGGAAGATTCTGCTAACGGTTCCCGCATCACCTTAGACCTACACAAAAGAGAATACAAATATGCGTAACCTAAATCTTGAAGCTGCCATTTGGAGCCTATTCGCGTCGTCCGACTTCTTTCTTGAGGCGGCACGTGAATGTGACAGTACATCAGAATGGTTTGGTAATCTCGCTATATCAAAAAGGTCAGTCAATTTAGGGAGAAACAATCAAATTTTCGATACGCTCAAAACCTTTGCCCGCAATTTTAATCGAGGTGCCGAGTTGGCAAAGCTCGGTGATTATCAACTAGCATGGGATACCGCCCGATCAGTAAGAGGAGATATCCGAGGCATGATGGAGCAACCTCTGCAGAGTTGGATGAGTACAGCAGAATATAATGAATTCAGTGACTGTAGGATTGGGCGAATATCGACTTATGCACGTCAAATCAGCACAGTCCTACATAACGCAATGGTTGGCGCCAAGTATTTTTGTGACGCAGGTGTGAACTGGTCTGATCGAAATAATGATGATGATGGTTTTCCAGGAGGCGAAATTGTCTCATCGTATGAAGAATGTGCTAAATCGTATCCAAGCTCTTTAATCTGGAAGCTTCCTGATATTTTGCCAGAATGTCAGATTGATACGTCAATTGCTTGTCAAACGGGAGATGAAGTTCCGTCGACAGGTGTCTGGTATCCCAAAACCGGGCTCGAACGCCACAGTCTTACCTTTGCCATTAAGGGCATGAGAATGCAACCAGTATTCCGCGTTACTAAGACAAGGGAAGAACTTGAGGTTGAAGGAGTTGCATTCCCTTATCCGGAAACAATTGCGGTGGCCACAGTGTGGCACCCTGTTATTACCTGCGTCCCCAAACTAGGCACAACCCAAGAACTCTGGGCAAAAGCAGGCCAACCCTGTCCGAAGGCAGGCGTTTGGCAACCAACCGATCCAGGTGCAGCCCAACGGACTTACCAAGAGGGAGAACCGATGCTCGACCTTAAGTCAGCATACGGCTTCACGGTCTGGCGCTGGATCGCGGATCGATAGAGCACCTTTCGCTCTTCTTGATCCAAAAACAAACGACGCACGACTTTCGTTTCGTACGATCAACGTAAGGTGAACGAACTGTACACGCCAACAGGAGGAAACATGAAGGGTGTCATTCGACTTGGGGATTCAACCAGTCATGGAGGCAAGGTTATTGCGGCTTCCAGTCTCGCGTTTGTGCATGGCATTGCAGTCGCCCGACAGGGCGATGCATGCATTTGCCCTATTAAGGGCCATTCCTCTTGCGTCATCGCGCAAGGCGATCCGCTGGTGCTCGAGGAAGGTAAACCAGTCGCATTCGACGGACATAAAACCTCATGCGGGGCGACTCTCATCTCGTCAGTCCAGACGACAGGAAGAGCCTGACTTCGCTTCAGCCTGGAAATAGCCGTAACAATCCCATCAATAGCGCACCAAGCGCAGTAATCCGGGCCGAGCTAAGCACCCGATGCGGCGCATACTGCAACAACAGCGTCAGCACGATCGCAGACACCGTCAGCACGCCGCACCACAGCACCGGCCCGGTATGCCAGCCGTTCGCGCCCAAGCAGGCCGCCAGCGACAGCGCGATCCCCAGCCAGCCCAGCGCACGGCAGCGCAGGCGGGTGTGCGCATCTGGCTCCTTGCCGCGTCCGTGGATGTCGGCGTAATGCCGGTCCAGCGAGACGCTGTTGGCGGCCAGGCCGCCATAGGCCAGCAGGGCGCCGGCCGCGATCAGCAGGTTCATGCCGCCTCCTTCGTTTGTACTTGCGGCGCCGGCTTGGCGCCAGCCGCCTTGCCCGCCGCTTTCTGTTCCTTGCGCTTGAGCCACCAGGCCGCATAGCCGAGCAGCACACCCAATGCAAATACCACCAGGTCGAAGGCCGCCACCGGCTGCAAGCCGGCCGGGCCGAACAGCGTCACGCCGAGATGCGTATCGGTGGTGAACGCGTTCAGCAGCGGCAGTCCGGCCAGCAGCGCCGCGCCGACGATCAACTGGAAGCGCCACATCGCGCGCGAAGGCCTGATTTGCGCCAGCAGCATGGCCGCGCCCCAGGCAATGAAGAAGCAGTTGGCTTCCATGTTGGTGCGGTTTTCCATCCCCAGCGGCAGCAGGCGGTTGCTCCAGAAGTAGACGCCGAAGGCGATCGGCAGGCCGGCGATCGCGCCGATGTTCAAGGCGTCGACCAGGCGCACGCCGAAGCCCACGCGGCCGCCTTTCGCCACCACCTTGGCATACTTCTGGCGCTCCTTCACGCCCCACAGCAGGGCGCCGGTAGCGACCATCGCGCAGCCGGCCAGGCCGCAGAGGAAGAACAGCGCGCGCAGGAAAGTATCGGCGAAATGGGCGACATGCAGGCCGTAGAAAGCGCGGCGCATGCCCGACACGCCGCTCGGCTCGCCGGTCGAGGAAACCAGCGCGCCGGTTACGCCATTGAAGGTCATCGACGGCTCGACGTTCGACAGTTGCTGGCCCGAAGGACGCACCAACTGCACGGTGGCGTTGGCGTCGTTCGGATGGCTGACGACGATGCGCGAGACCGGCTGGCCCCAGGCCGCCTGGGCCTGGGCCAGCATCGGGCCAAGGTCGGCCAGCGGCGCCGCGGCCTTGGCCGGCTTCACGCGTTCGTTGTCGGGGAAGACCTCGGCGAACATGGCTTGCTGGTCGCCCTTGTACACGGCCTTGGTCGGCGCTTCCATGTACATGAACATCAGCGTCACGATGCCGGTGTAGGTGATCATCAGGTGGAAGGGCAGGGCCAGTACCGCGGTGGCGTTGTGGGCGTCGAGCCAGGAACGCTGGCCCTTCTTCGGACGGAAGGTGAAGAAGTCCTTGAAGATGCGTTTATGGGTGATGACGCCGCTGATGATCGCCACCAGCATGAACATGGCGCAGATGCCGACGATCCAGCGGCCCCAGATGGCCGACATGTAGTACAAATCGAAGTGCATCCGGTACAGGAATTCGCCGCCGCGCGTGTCGCGTGCCTGTGGTGCTTCCAGGCCGGTGCCTGGGTCCAGCGTGACGTTCTGCTCGCGGAAGGCGGCGCGGCGCTCGGCCATGCTCATGCCCTTCTTCGGCGGCAGGGTCCAGCTGGCCTGGACCACCGGATTGCGCTCGTTCGGCAAGCCGATGTACCAGGCGGTGGCGTTCGGGGCGCGTTCCTGCAGCGCCGCCACCGTCTGCGCGGCGATCGCCGCCGGCGGCAGGCTTGACGTGGCGGCGGCGCTGGCGTGCAGCTCCGGCTTCATCCACAGCGTGATCTCGTCGCGGTAATAAGCTGAGGTACCGGCCATGAAAATCAGCAGCAGCACCCAGCATACGAGCAGGCCCGACCAGGTGTGTAGCCAGGCCATCGATTGGCGCAGCCCCTCCCTC
>DAMABW010000221.1:0-7738 GCA_031999925.1 Massilia sp.
CTTCGCGAACGTGACCTTCCACCGCGGCTGCATCATCGGCGCGCGCGGCATCGTCCATTCGGGCGCGGTGATCGGCGGCGACGGCTTCGGCTTCGCGGTGGAAGCAGGCGTCTACATCAAGATCCCGCAGACCGGGCGCGTGGTGATCGGCGACGACGTCGACATCGGCTCGAACACCTCGATCGACCGCGGCGCGCTGGCCGACACCGTCATCGAAGACGGCGTCAAGCTCGACAACCAGATCCAGATCGGCCACAACTGCCACATCGGCGCCCACACGGCGATGGCCGGCTGCGTCGGCGTGGCCGGCAGCGCGAAAATCGGCAGCCGCTGCACCTTCGGGGGCGCGGCCATGGTGCTGGGTCACCTCGAGATCGCCGACAACGTGCACATCTCCTCGGGTTCGATGGTCTCGCGCTCGGTGCTCGAGCCGGGCCAGTACACCGGCTTCTATCCGCTGGCGAAGAACGCCGAGTGGGAAAAATCGGCGGCCATCGTGCGCAACCTGAATTCCATGCGCGAGAAGATCCGCACGCTGGAAAAAACCATCAAGACGCTCATTGAGCAGAACCCAAGAACATAAAAATGACGACCAACACTGACAAGATCACCTTCGAAATCAACGGCATCAAGGAATACCTGCCGCACCGCTATCCGCTGCTGCTGGTCGACCGCGTGCTCGACGTCGAACTGGGCAAGCGCATCACCGCCATCAAGAACGTCACCGCCAACGAGGAATTCTTCAACGGCCACTTCCCGCACAAGCCGGTCATGCCGGGCGTGCTGATGATCGAGGCGATGGCGCAGACCGCCGCCATCCTGTCGTTCATGACCATGAACGTGAAGCCGGACGAGAACTCGGTGGTCTACTTCGTGGGCATCGACAACGCGCGCTTCAAGCGTCCGGTCGAGCCGGGCGACCAGTTGAAGATGGACGTCGAGATCCTGCGCGTGGCGCGCGGCATCTGGAAGTACAAGGCCGTGGCCACGGTCGACGGCAAGGTCGCCGTCGAGGGCGAGCTGATGTGCACCATCCGCGGCGCCGCGGAAGCCGACATGAAGAGTGCCTCGAAAGCCGACGCGGGTTCGGAGGGGTAATGAGCACGATCCATCCTACCGCGATCGTCGACCCGAAGGCCGAGCTCGATAGCTCGGTCGAGGTCGGCCCGTATTCGATCATCGGCCCGCACGTGCGCATCGGCGCGCGTACCGTGGTCGGACCGCACGTGGTCATCGAGGGCCACACGACGATCGGCGAGGACAACAAGTTCTTCCAGTTCGGGTCCATCGGCGCCGCGCCGCAGGACAAGAAGTGGAAGGGCGAGCCGACCCGCCTCGAAATCGGCAACGGCAACACCATCCGCGAATTCGTCACCTTCAACCTCGGCACCGCCCAGGACGAAGGCGTGACCCGCCTGGGCGACGACAATTGGATCTCGGCCTACGTCCACCTGGCGCACGACTGCCAGGTCGGCAGCCACACGATCTTCTCGAACAATGCGCAGCTGGCGGGCCACGTGCACGTGGGCGACCACGCCATCCTGTCGGGCTACGCCGGCGTGCACCAGTTCTGCAAGATCGGCGCGCATGCCTTCATCGGCATGTACACCAGCCTGACCCAGGACGTGCCGCCCTTCGTGATGGTGTCCGGGAATCCGGCGGCCGCGCGCGGCATCAACGTCGAAGGCCTGAAGCGGCGCGGCTTCACGCGCGCCCAGATCGACGGCATCCGCGCCGCCTACAAGCACCTGTACCGCAGCGGCCTGACGCTGGAAGAAGCCAAGACGGCGCTGGAGCAGGAAGAGGGCGCCTCGCCTGACGCCGCCGGCGACATTCGCGCCGTGCGCGACTTCCTGGCCACCATCACCCGTGGCATCGTTCGATAAGGTTTCGCTCGCCCTGGTCGCCGGCGAGGTGTCCGGCGACATGCTCGCCGCACGCCTGCTCGCAGGGCTGCGTCCCCATCTTCCCAACGCCCGCTTCCACGGCATCGGCGGCCCGCGCATGATCGAGCAGGGCCTGGTGTCGGACGTGCCGATCGAGACCCTGACGGTGCGCGGCCTGTTCGAGATCATTCCGCGCTACCGCGAGATCAAGGGTATCCAGAACCGCCTGCGCGACCGCTTGCTGGCCGAACGTCCGGCCGCCTTCATCGGCGCCGACTACCCCGGCTTCAACCTCGGCCTGGAAGAGCAGCTGCGCGCCGGCGGCATCCCGACCCTGCACTTCGTCGGGCCGCAGATCTGGGCCTGGCGCGGCGGCCGCATCAAGAAGATCCAGCGCGCGGTCTCGCACATGCTGGTGATCTTCCCGTTCGAGGAGCAGATCTACCGGGATGCCGGCGTGCCGGTCACGTACATCGGGCATCCGCTGGCGGAGACGATCCCGCTGGTGCCGGATACCGTGGCGGCCCGCACTGCCTTGGGCCTGGCGCCGGATGCGCGTGTGGTAACCATCATGCCGGGCTCGCGCATGGGCGAACTGAAGTACCTGGCCGAGACCTTCGTGCGCACCGCCGGCCTGCTGGCCAAACGCGACCCCCGCTTGACCTTCGTGGTGCCGATGGCGGGCGACAAGCAGCGCGCCTATTTCAACGAGATCGTGGCGAAAGCCGGCCTGGCCGATGTGCCCTTGACGCTGCTCGACGGCCAGTCGCATACCGCGATTGCCGCCGCCGATGCGGTACTGGTGGCCTCCGGCACGGCGACGCTTGAAGTGGCGCTGTTCAAGAAGCCGATGGTGATCGCCTACAAGGTCATGCGCGCGTCCTGGGAAATCATGCGCCACATGGGCTACCTGCCGTGGATAGGATTGCCGAACATCCTGGCGCGCGAGTGGGTGGTGCCGGAATACCTGCAGCACGCGGCCACGCCTGAAGCGCTGAGCGAGGCCGTATGGCAGCAGCTGAACGACACGGCGCTGCGTGATAAGCTGGCGGCGCGTTTCACCGACATGCACCACAGTTTGCTGCGCAACAGCGCGCAGGAGAGTGCCCAGGCGGTCCTGAGCGTGATCGAAGCAAGAAAATAAAGCAAGAACCTGAAAGATGAGTAAAAAGCGCGTCAACTTCTATCCCGGCCTGCCGCCCCGGCTGCGCCCGTTCACCGATCTCGACATCGTCTGCGGCGTCGACGAGGCCGGGCGCGGCCCGCTGGCCGGCCCGGTGTTCGCCGCCGCCGTCATCCTCGACCCGAAGCGCCCAATCGAGGGCCTGCGCGACTCGAAGAAGCTGAGCGAAGCGCGCCGCGACGAGCTGGCGCCGCAGATCCGCGAACACGCGCTGGCCTGGGCCATCGCCCAGGCCTCGTGCGAAGAGATCGATACCCTGAACATCCTGCACGCGACCATGCTGGCCATGCGCCGCGCGGTGGAAGCGCTCTCGGTGCTGCCGACCTTTGCCCTGATCGACGGTAACCGCTGCCCGCCGATGGAGATCAAGGCCCACGCCGTGGTCGAAGGCGACGACAAGTGCCACGCCATTTCCGCAGCCTCGATCCTGGCCAAGACCGCGCGCGACGCCGAACTGGTGCGCCTGCACGCGCTGTATCCGGAATACTGCTTCGACCAGCACAAGGGCTATGGTACCGCCCTGCACCTGGAACGCCTGCGCCTGCACGGCCCGTCGCCGGCGCACCGCCGTTCGTTCGCGCCGGTGCGTAACCTGCTGCAGGTGGATTTGTTCGCGGCGCCCGAAGAACTGGTGCTCGCATGAAGACCGTCACTTCGCGCGACAACGCCTTCTACAAGGAACTCAAGGCGCTGGCATCGAGCTCGCAGGCACGGCGCAAGGCCGGCCGCACGCTGCTCGACGGCGTGCACCTTTGCCAGTCCTGGCTCGACCTGCGCGGCGCGCCGCTGCACTGCGTGGTCTCGGAAGACGCCCTGCACAACCCGGAAGTCGGCAACATCGTCACCCGCGTCGAACAGCTGCGCGGCCACGTGACCGCGCTGCCGGAAGCGCTGTTCGGCGCCCTGAGCCAGGTCGAGCATGGCGTGAACCTGATGTTCCTGGTCGAGACCCCGCACCCACAGGCGCCTTCGGCCATGACGGTTTCAGCCGTCCTGCTCGACGGCGTGCAGGACCCGGGCAATGCCGGATCCATCCTGCGCAGCGCGGCCGCCGCCGGCATCACGCAAGTGTTCTGCAGCCCCGGCACCGCGTTCTGCTGGTCGCCCAAGGTGCTGCGCGCGGCGATGGGCGCCCACTTCGTGCTGGAGATCTTCGAGAACGTCGACCTGGGCGAACTGATCAAGGCGTCGAACATCGCCGTGCTGGCCATGAGCGGCTATGCCGAGCGGCAGCTGTACGACGTCGATTTGCGCCAGCCGACCGCCTGGCTGCTCGGCCACGAAGGGCAGGGCGTGGCCGACGACCTGATGGCGCTGGCCTCGCACCAGGTGGTGATCCCGCATGCGGGCCAGGTGGAATCGCTGAACGTCGCGGCCGCGGCGGCGGTATGCTTCTTCGAACAGCTGCGCCAGCAGCGCTCTGCACTGTAGAATAATCTCGGCGTACCAACCCGTGGAGTAACGATGGACATCGCGCATTTGCACTTTCTGGTAGCCGAGGCCGACAGCGCCCAGCGCGCCGCCCTGGTCGAGATGCTGGGCCGGCTCGGCGCCAGCCGCGTCACCGACGTGCCCGACGGACACATGGCATTGCGCACCTTCCAGGCCAGCTTCACGCCGCGCCTGCACGTGGCCATCATCGACCTGGCGCTGCCGGGCATGGACGGGCTGGAACTGATCCGCAACCTGGCCACGCTCGACACCGGCATCAGCCTGGTCGTCACCGGCGCCCAGCCGGCCAACCTGCTGTTCTCGGTCGAGACCCTGGCCCAGGTCTACGGTATCGATCTGCTCGGCACGATCGCCAAGCCGGTCACCGCCGCCAAGCTCAAACCCCTGCTCGACAACTACCAGCCGCCGGCGCTGCCCGAGGCCGTCGACGCCTCGCCGCGCTTCAGTTTCGCCGAGGTTGGCGTGGGCTTGCAGAAGCGCCAGTTCGAGCCCTTCTTCCAGCCGAAGATCGAGCTGGCCACGGGCCAGGTGAAGGGCCTGGAAGTGTTCGCGCGCTGGCGCCACCCCGAGCACGGCATCCTCGGCCCTGCCGCCTTCATGGACGCGCTGGAGCAGAACAACCGCATCGACTTCCTCGACTGGAGCATGATCGAGCTGTCGGTCGAGCGCTGCCGCTGGTTCCACGACCAGGGCACGCCGATTTCGATCTCGATCAACCTGGCGCCCGAAACCCTGGCGCATCCAGCCTTTATCCGCCAGATCACGGCCTGCCTGAACCGCCACGCGGTGCTGGCCGACTACATCACCTTCGAGATGCCGGAGTCCTCGGCCCTGAACACCGACCCCAACTTCATCGAGCGCCTGGTGCGCCTGCGCATGATGGGATTCGGCCTCGCCATCGACGACTACGGCACCGGACGCTCGAATTTGCAGCTGCTGGCGCGCATCCCGTTCTCGGAATTGAAGATCGACCGCAGCTTCGTCGATGGCGCCTCGAAGCGCCGCCCGCTGGGCACCGTGCTGCGCTCCTGCCTCGACCTGGCGCACAGCCTCGACCGGATGTCGGTGGCAGTCGGCGTGGAAACGCGCCAGGACTGGGACTTCCTGCAGGGCCTGGGCTGCACCTACGCCCAGGGCTATCACATCGCCAATCCGATGGAGGCGACCGCCTTCCCGGGCTGGCTGGAAGACTGGCGGCATTTCTTCTGACCGGAGGGATCGATGGGCATACGGGTACGCTGCCACTGCGGCAAGCTGCAGGGAGAACTGGACACGGGCGCCGTCGCAGCGCGCGCGAAGTGCTATTGCAAGGACTGCCGCGCCTTTGCGCGCTTCCTCGGTAACGAGGTCGAGATTCTCGACGGCGCCGGCGGCACCGAGGTGGTGGCGGCCTTGCCGTCGGGCCTGCGCTTCACGCAAGGCCTGGAGGGGCTGGCCTGCATGTCGCTCAGCCCGAAAGGCCTGTACCGCTGGTATGCCGCCTGCTGCCGCACGCCGATCGGGAACACGCCACGCGACCCCAAGGTATCTTACGTCGGCATCGTGCGCGCCTGCCTGGATGCCACGCCGGCCGAACTCGATGCCCAGCTCGGCGCCTCGCACATCAACGCCAACACCGAATCGGCCTACCGCAAGATTCCGAAGACGCCCGGCGGCACGGCCTGGGCGCTGGTGAAAATCGGCAGCAAGCTCATGGTCGCGCGCTTCGGCGGGGGCTACAGGAACAACCCTTTCTTCGAGTCCGGCAGCGCCACCCCGGTGCGCCAGCCCGAGGTGATCTCGAAAGAGACGCGCGCCCGGCTGTATTGATTCTCAGGCCGCCACGTCTTCCTCTTCGCGGTCGACGTGGCTGGCCTTGCCGCCTTCGGCCGCGCGCCGCAGGATGACCGGCACCGATTTGTACGAAGGCGTGCCGCTGCGCCGGTCGAAATTCGCCAGCGCCACCAGCGCGTTCGCTTCCGGGTAATACGCGGCGATCGACCCCGGCGCGATATCGAATGCCACCGCCACGAAGTTGCGCACGATGCGCGGCTCCTCGATGTTGTCGCAGGCCGCCACCGCCTCGATGTCGATCATGTCGCCGTGCTCCAGCCCGCGCGCGGCCAGATCCGCCGCATTCACGAACACCACGTCGCGCCGGCCCGTGACGCCGCGGTAGCGGTCGTTCTTGCCGTAGATGGTGGTGTTGTACTGGTCGTGGCTGCGCACCGTGGCCAGCACCAGCACGTCCTTGGCGACCGGGCGCGCCAGCGGCTTTTGCCCCTTGCTGTCAAAGGTGATGAAATGGGCCTTGCCCGATGGCGTACGCCATTCGCGCCGTCCGGCCGGGCTGTCGAGGCGGAAGCCGCGCGGCACCCGCACACGTTCGTTGTAGTCGTCGAAGTCGGGGAAGACGGCTTCGATGGCGTCGCGGATGCGGTTGTAGTCGGCGATGAAGCCGTCCCAGTCGATTTTCGTGTCGGGCAGGGTCGCCTTGGCGATGCCGGCGACGATGGCCGGTTCCGATTTCAGCAGATCGGAGGCCGGCGGCAGCGAGCCGCGCGAGGCGTGCACCATCGACATCGAGTCTTCCACCGTCACCGATTGCACGCCGTTGGCCTGCATGTCGAGTTCCGTGCGGCCCAGGCAGGGCAGCAGGAAGGTGTGCTTGCCAACCATCAGGTGCGAGCGATTCAGCTTGGTGGCGATGTGCACCGACAAATCGAGTTTGCGCATCGCCTCGAAGCAGACCTGCGGGTCGGGCATGGCGGTCGGCAGGTTGCCGCCCAGGCAGACCAGCGCTTTCGCGCGGCCCTCGTGCATGGCGTTGAAGGCCTCGACCGCGCCGTGGCCGTGCTCGCGCGGCGCCTTGATGCCGAAGACGCGCTCCAGCGAATCGAGGAACTTGTCGCTCGGGATCTCGGTGATGCCGACGGTGCGGTCGCCCTGCACGTTGGAGTGGCCGCGCAGCGGGCAGATGCCGGCGCCTTCGCGTCCGATGTTCCCGCGCAGGAGCAGCAGGTTCGCCAGCTGCTGCACGTTGCCGGTGCCGTGGCGGTGCTGGGTGATGCCCATGCCGTAGCAGATGATCGTGCGCTCGGCCTTGGCGTAGATGCCGGCCGCCGTTTCCAGGTCGGCGCGCGACAGGCCGGACATATGTTCGATTTCTTCCCACGAGGTGGCATCCAGGTCGGCCACCAGGTCCTCGAAGCCGAGGGTGTGCTCGCCGATGAAGTCG
>DAMABW010000222.1:0-7725 GCA_031999925.1 Massilia sp.
CCATTTGCGCCGTCATCGGTTCCAGCGAGGTGGTTTCGGTATCGACCGAAGTCAACTCGGCCGCATCGACCAGGGCCAGCCATTTATCGAGCTGCTCCCAGGTGGTCACCAGTTCGTAGTCACCCTTGATGATCGGCATGCCCGGCAAGGTGTCTTGCGCGCCTTCCGGAGAATTCAGGGCGGATGGAGCCGGTGCGCCGACGCCCGGCCCCTGGCTCAGTTCGCGCAACATGGTCTTGAAGCCATAGCGCTGGAAGAAGTCGCGCAGGGCTTCCTTGTCTTCCGGACGGCCGACCAGGCTTTCCTCGATCGACACCACGTGGTTCACCAGGTCGCAGTCGGTCTTGACCGTGATCAGTTCGCGGCCCTTCGGCAGCCATTCCAAGGCAGTACGCAGGTTTTCGCCGACGGCGCCGCCGATGCTGTGGGCATTTTCCATCACGCCGTCGAGCGAGCCGTGCAGGGCCAGCCATTTCAGCGCCGTCTTCGGACCGCACTTGCTCACGCCCGGCACGTTGTCGACGGTGTCGCCGATCAGGGTCAGGTAATCGATGATGCGGTTCGGCGCCACGCCGAACTTGGCCAGCACGCCGGCTTCGTCGAGCTTTTCGTTGCTCATCGTATTGATGAGCATGACCTTGTCGTTGACCAGCTGCGCCAGGTCCTTGTCGCCGGTGGAGACGATGGTGTTCATGCCCTTGGCGGCGGCTTGCACGGCCAGGGTGCCGATCACGTCGTCGGCCTCCACGCCTTCGACCATCAGGATCGGCCAGCCGAGGTGGCGCACCGCTTCGTGGATCGGCGCGATCTGCTTGCCCAGGTCTTCCGGCATCGATGCGCGCGTCGCCTTGTACTCGGGATACATGTCGTCGCGGAAGGTCTTGCCCTTGGCGTCGAACACGCAGGCGATGTAGGCGGCCGGGTAGTCGGCGCGCAGGCGGCGCAGCATGTTGACCATGCCGTGCATGGCGCCGGTCGGGAAACCGTCGGGGCTGCGCAGGTCGGGCAAGGCGTGATAGGCGCGGTAGAGGTAGCTGGAACCGTCAACCAGGAGCAGGGTATTTTGCATAAGGAAATTGGTGAAGCCGGCCGGAGGCCAAAGTGGGAGCCATTATCGCAGAATCCGCCATGAGGAAAGCACAACAAGACAGCACGGCGCCGCACGAGCGATTTCGTCGTTTCTCCCTATATGGGGACGGCATCTTGAACACCCAGCACACTTTTCACAGGGAACGGTATCTGTTTGTTACAATGGTCCAAACGATACAAGGTGATCATCATGTCGCGCACAACTCCCCGCTTTGCCAGTCTGTTCCTCGCCCTGCTCGCCTGCACCGGCGCCGCCGTGGCACAACAAACCGGGGCCGGGCAAACCGCTGCGCAGCCGACGCAACCGCCGGCCACCGAGCGCATCGAAGAAGGCAGCGACGTGCCGGCCACCACCATCGAACCGCGCCGCGGCACCCAGATCAAGGAACGGCGCGGCAACGACGGCAACGTTACCGAAATCGAAGTACAAAGCGGCGGCAGCAATTACATCCTGCGTCCGAATACCCCGGCCGGCAATGCCCAGGGCGGCGATGCCCAGAGCAGCGCCTTCCGCGCGCCGCAATGGAAAGTCATGGAATTCGATCTCGGCCCGAAAAAGCAGACGCCCACCGCCGAGGAAGCCGATGCCGCCGCAAACAGCGCCGCCGCCGCGGCTGCCAAGCCGACACCGGCACGTGGCGCACCTGCGGGCAAGGTACCACCGGCAACCGTGCCGATGACCAAGCCGGCCGACGTTCCGCCGCCACCGCCGCTGCCCGCCAACGGCCGCTAATTCGTCATACCGATTTTGCGGGGCGCGTGCCGCCTCGCCCCCGCACCTTCGGCCTTTACTCTACATTTGTTGCTCCCACGATGGCAGTTTTCACCGCGGTCACACTGGATGACCTCACCCAGTGGATCAAGCAGTTTCCCCTAGGCCAGGCGCTGGCGCTCGACGGCATCGCCTCCGGCATTGAAAACAGCAATTTCTTCCTGACGACAGAGCGCGGCGAATACGTGCTCACCGTCTTCGAGAACCTGGATTTCGAGCAACTGCCCTTCTACATCCAACTGATGCGCCACTTGGCTGAGCGCGGCATTCCGGTGCCGGCGCCGGTGGCGAACGCAGACGGCGACCTGGTGGTGGCCCTGCACGGCAAGCCGGCGGCCATCGTCAGCAAGCTGGACGGCAGTTCGCAGATGGACCCGCAGTCGGTGCATTGTGCCGAAGTCGGCGCCATGCTGGCGCGCATGCACCTGGCGGCGCAGGACTTTCCGCTGAGCCAACCGAACCTGCGCGGCCTCGACTGGTGGCGCGCCACGGCGCCCGCCGTGCTGCCGTACCTGTCGAACGACAACGCCCGCCTGCTGCGTGACGAAATCGCGCTGCAAGAGGCATGCGCCGCCAGCCCGGCCTATGCGCGTCTGCCGCGCGGCCCCGTGCATGCCGACCTGTTCCGCAACAACGTGATGTTCGTCGGCGACAAGCTGAGCGGCTGCTTCGACTTTTATTTCGCCGGCGTCGACACCTGGCTGTTCGACCTGGCCGTGACCGTCAACGACTGGTGCATCGACCTGGCCAGCGGCGAACTCGACCCGGCGCGCGTGCGCGCCCTGCTCGACGCCTACCGCGCCGTGCGTCCCTTCACCGACGACGAAGTCGCCGCCTGGCCGACCCTGCTGCGCGCCGCCGCGCTGCGCTTCTGGCTGTCGCGCCTGTACGATCTGCACGTGCCGCGCGCGGCCGAACTGCTGACGCCCCACGATCCGACCCATTTCGAGCGCATCCTGCGCGCGCGTATTGCCACCGCGGCGCCGGGACTGGCCGCGTAGTCGACACACACATCAATGAATAACATGCCCGCAATCACCGGCTGGACCTGGCTCAAGGAAGGCACCGGCCTGTTCCGCAAGCAGCCCGCCGCCCTGACCACCCTGCTTTTCGCCAACATCCTGATCAGCCTTCTGATCAGCGCCGTCCCCTTCATCGGGCCGATGCTGACCGTGATCCTGATCCCCTCGTTCTCGATGGCCTTCATGCAGGCTTGCCTGATGATCGAAAACGGCGAGCGTGTCACGCCGATGGTGGCGATGACGGGCTTCCGCCAGCCGGCCCTGGCCCAACTGTGCAAGGTCGGGCTGATCTACCTGGCGGTGTCGCTGCTGCTGACCGTGCTGGCCCGCTTTGCCGTCGATCCGGAATTCGTGCGCCAGTTCTCGCAACCGGTCGACCCGAAGAACGTGCCGCAGGTTGATGTGGGCAGCATCCTGACCATGTTCGCGCTGTCGATCCTGAACGTCAGCGTGCTGATCGCCTTGTCGTTCGCGGCGCCGCTGACTTATTGGCAGAAAATGACGCCGGGCAAAGCCGTGTTCTATAGCTTCTTTGCGGTGCTCAAGAGCGCGCGCGTATTCGTCGTGCTGCTGACCTCGTGGTTTGCGATCCTGTTCGCGGTGCTGATGGTGCTGATGCTGGTGCTGGGCGGCGGCAACGTGGCGCGCGTGGCCATCATGTGGCTGCTGTTCCTGTTCATGCTGCTGTTGCAGTGCGCGCTGTACGCGGGTTACCGCCACATCTTCGGCAAACCGGCCGGCGGCGCTGCCCGGCCGGTCGACCTGAGCAAATAAGATCCCGGCGTCAGGCTGTCCGAGGAGGCGCGGACAGCAAGATTAGCCCCGCTTACGCAAAGCCGAACAGGTTAAGCCCGGCTTAACCTGTCGCTGCGACATCAACGCGATACCCGCTCCAGCTTGGCCACCGACAGGTCGAGCACCTTGACGCCGGCCGGCCCGAAGTTGATCTGGGCCCGCGCCGCACCCGCGCCGCCCTCGATATTCACGATCACGCCTTCGCCGAACTTGGCGTGCGCCACCGTTTCGCCGATACGCCAGCCCGAACTGCCGCCCGACTTTTGCGTGATCTGCTGGGCGATCTTGTTGTCGCTGCCGTTGCGGAAGGCGGCATCGTCCCAGGCCGTTGCCGTTTTCTTGTTGGCAAACCAGTGGTTCTGCACGCGCGGCGACAGCCACTTCAGCGATTCTTCCGGCAATTCGTCGAAGAAGCGCGACTTCATGTTGAAGCGAGTCTGGCCATGCAGCATGCGCTGCTGGGTAAAGCTCATGTACAGGCGCTTGCGCGCGCGCGTGATTGCCACGTACATCAGGCGCCGTTCCTCGTCGACGCCATCGAGTTCGCGCGAGCTGCTTTCGTGCGGGAACAAGCCCTCTTCCAGGCCGGTGATGAACACGGCGTCGAATTCCAGGCCTTTGGCCGAGTGCACGGTCATCAATTGCAGCGCGTCCTGGCCAGCCTGGGCCTGGGCGTCGCCGGCTTCCAGCGAGGCATGGGTGAGGAAGGCGGACAAGGGCGACATCACGGTAGGCAATGGCGCCTCGGCATCGAGCACCTCGATGCCGTCCTGGTTGACGATCGCCTCGCCGGCCTGCGGCAAGGCTTGCGGGCCGAGGTGGGCTGGCGCCGCGACGCCGAAGCCTTCTTCCTGCACGAACTGGGTCGCCGCATTGACCATCTGCTCCAGGTTTTCGATGCGGTCGGCGCCTTCTTTTTCCTTTTTATAGAACTCGATCAGGCCGCTGCGCTCCAGCACCACGCTCACCATTTCCGGCAGCGGCAATTGCTGGGTTTCGAAGCGTGCGCCTTCGATCAGCTTGACGAAACCGCCAAGCGAAGTACCGGCCTTGCCGGTCATGTAGGGCACGGCCGCGTACAGCGAAATGCCGTAGCTGTCGGCCGCCATCTGCAGCTGCTCGATCGAGCGGGCGCCGATGCCGCGGGTAGGGAAATTCACCACGCGCAAGAAGGCCGAGTCGTTGTGCGGATTGTCCATCAGCTGCAGGTAGGCAATCGCATGCTTGACCTCGGCGCGCTGGAAGTAGCGCAGGCCGCCGTACACGGTGTAGGGCAAGCCGGCCGCGAACAGCGCATGCTCGATCACGCGGCTCTGGGCGTTCGAGCGGTAGAGGATCGCCACTTCCTTGCGCGGCATGCCGTCGGCCACCAGGCTCTTGGTTTCCTCGATGATCCACTGCGCTTCTTCCAGGTCGGAAGACGCTTCGTAGACGCGTACCTGTTCGCCCTGTCCCGCATCGGTGCGCAGGTTCTTGCCCAGGCGCTTGGTGTTGTTGGCGATCAGGAAGTTGGCGCTGTCGAGGATGTGGCCGTAGGAACGGTAGTTCTGCTCCAGCTTGATCAGGTTCTGCACACGGAAATCGCGCTCGAAGGCCTGCATGTTGCCGACATTCGCACCGCGGAAAGCGTAGATGCTCTGGTCGTCGTCGCCGACGGCAAAGATGGCGCCGCCGCCGTCCTCGGAATGGCCGGCCAGCAGCTTCAGCAGGTTGTATTGCAGGTCGTTGGTATCCTGGAACTCGTCGACCAGGATGTGGCGGAAACGCATCTGGTAGTGATGGCGCAGCGGCCCGTTGCGCGACAGCAGCTCATAGGCGCGCAGCAGCAGTTCGGCGAAGTCGACCACGCCTTCCTTGTGGCATTGCTGGTCGTAGAGTTCGTAGAGCTCGATCATGCGCCGCTCGATCGGATCGTTCGGCTCGAGCTGGCCGGCGCGCAAGCCCTGGTCCTTGGCGTTGTTGATGTAGTACATCAGCGCCTTGGCCGGGTATTTTTCATCGTCGACGTTATGCGCCTTGAGCATGCGCTTGATCAGCGACAGCTGGTCTTGCGAGTCGAGGATCTGGAACGACTGCGGCAGTGCCGCATCCTTGTAATGCGTACGCAGCAGGCGGTTGCACAGGCCGTGGAAGGTACCGATCCACATGCCGCGCGTATTGATCGGCAACATGGTCGACAGACGCGTCAGCATCTCCTTTGCCGCCTTGTTCGTGAACGTCACTGCGATGATGCCGCCTGGAGACACCTGGCCGGTCTGGATCAGCCAGGCGATACGCGTGGTCAGCACACGGGTCTTGCCCGAGCCGGCCCCCGCCAGGATCAGCGCGCTCTGCGATGGCAGGGTCACGGCCGCGAGTTGTTCGGGATTGAGGTTGTGAAGGAGATTCTGCATGCGGCCATTATAACGTCGGGATGTACTGTATGCCCATCCAGTCACAGCGATTTGCTGGCTTCGACTTGCCATAATGTTACTGTCGAAAAACTTTACATTCCTGACGGATCGACGTAACCGAAAGTGAATAAGTCCTTGAGCAGAAAGGTAAATTTATTTGTGGCATCGATATTGCTTGCCTGAACCAGATAATTATTCCAGTCCGGATTCCTGAAATGCAGATCAAATCTTTCCTCGCAGGCGCAGCCTTTGCCCTGCTGTCCCTGAATGCCGCCCACGCCGCCGTGATCACGATCGGAGCAGATCGGGACGCTTCCGTCGGTGACGGCGCCAGCAATGAATGGAACGTCTGGCACCGCTGGGTCGGCACCAACATGATGGGCACCTATTCCTCGCTGTTCGGTTTCGACCTGGGCAGCCTGCAGGGCAAGAGGATCAGCTCGGTCGAGTTCTCGGCCTTCCACAACTTCACCGATGCTGACGGCAACATCGGCGCCGCGTTCGGCCTCGACAATACATGGGAGTCCTCGAGTGTCGTCCGCTACACCGACATTGGTCCCGTACTGGTCAGCAATACCGCTTCGCAGGCAACGATGAACAGCTACCAGACCTGGAAACTGGGCAAGCCGGTCATGAGCGACGGCCGCCTGACCGTGGTGCTGAGCGGCGACGGCTGGAACGACTACGAACCGGTTTTACGCGGCTTGGGCAACGCCGCCTACCTGACCGTGACCTACGCCGAGGTGCCGGAGCCGGTGTCGATCGGCCTGCTGGGCCTGGGCCTGGCCGGCATGGCCGCCGCGCGGCGCCGCAAGCCGGCCTGAGCCGATTACGCTTTCCCGAAACGGCAGCCGAGGCTGCCGTTTTTATTTTCCCCAGGAAAATCAAAGGCTTCCGATAGCTCAGCCGTATCGGCATGCGCCCCTCCCGCGCGCCCCTTGTTCCGGATTTGGCTTAACTTAAGTGCAAATACGCGAAGGGATCGCGTGGACCACTACGACCCAACTTCAAGGAGGATCACATGCTGAATCGAGTTGTTACTGTTGCCGCGCTGGCCGTCGGCGGAATGCTGCTGTCGAAAAAAATCAAGGGAAAAAACGATTCGAATGGCAGCTCGGCCATTATCGAAGCCATCGAAGTGAACGTGCCTGACAGCGTTGCCTACAACCAGTTCACCCAGTTCGAGGACTTCCCGCAGTTCATGAAGAGCGTCAAGGAAATCCGCCAACTCGACGACAAGCGCCTGCACTGGAAAGCCAATGTTGCCGGCGAAGACAAGGAATGGGATGCCGAAATCACCGAGCAGATCCCGGACAAGCGCATTGCCTGGCGCAGCATCGGCGGCGTGCGCAACGGCGGCGTCGTTACCTTCCACAAGATTTCCGACAACGTGACCCGCGTGACCCTGCAGATGGATTACGAACCGGAAGGTGTGCTCGAGAAGATCGGCGACGCCTTCGGCGCCGTGCGCATGGAAGCGCGCAGCAACCTGTCGAACTTCAAGGAACTGCTGGAGAAGCGCGGCTCGGAAACGGGGGCATGGCGCGGCAAGGTCAACCAGCATTGAAGTGTTGGGTTGAATAAGAAACGCCACCTGAACGTGAACTGACCCCGTAAAGTTGGACGGTTAGTTTGCTAGACAGCCAAGGGCTGG